>CAZMVS010000333.1:0-9237 GCA_964569525.1 uncultured Planctomycetales bacterium | reverse complement strand
TTGACGATCCTGGGCGCGCCGGCACCGGAAACCTGCTTATCCATATCAGTAACAACCTGTTCGATATGGTCGAGGTCTTTTTTATCACCGCTGACAATCAGAGTGTTCATGGAAGCGGATGATGAAAGCTTGATGTTTCCGACCAAGTTTCCGCTACCTCTACGACGTCGGCCGCCGGGCTTTTGGAGATACTCGCTCATAATTTCTTCCGCTTCGGCAGCATCCATGAATTGCAGCGGGATGATACGGATTTCTTCCATGTCTTCCGTGGCTGGCTTGTCCAATTCTGCCACCATGGCCTGAACGCCTTTGAGGTCGGCTTCACTGGCGGCCACGATCAGGGAATTGGAGCTGGACTCGGCATTTACGGTAATTTGTCCGCCGCGTCGTCCCCGCCGGGACGCCCGGTAGGTCTGGGTCAAAGCCCGGGCCAATTCGGAGGCGTCGGCATGTTCCAGCTTGATGACATGTTCTTCGCTGACGTTGGTGGATTCTTCGTCGAGATCTTTAATCATCGCAGCGATTTTTTCGTGTTTTTCAGGCGTGGCAGTGACCACCACGGTATTGGTCATCCGCTCCGCGACCGCGTCCACCTGATCGGATTCCACCTGTGAGCCTCGCTTGGAGAAGGAACGGGAAATCACCTGGGCCACGCTGTACACGTCCGCGTTTTCCAACGCATATGGTTTGACGACGCGATCACCCTCTTCCGGGGCCTTGTCCAGAAGGGAAACGGTCTTCTTGATGCCTTCCAGATCTTTTTGACCTGCAGAAATAATCAAGGAGTTAGTGTCCGTATTGCCCATGATACTGATAGGCTGGCCGCCACGACGGTTACGCTGTACATAGTAGTAAGTTCGATTCAAGGAAGAGGCCAATTGACGAGCATCGGCATGCTCCAATTGAATCACTTCCTGCACCAGTTTGTCTTCCGTTTCCTTGTCCAGGTCTTTAATCATTGCGGCAATTTTCTCATGCTTGTCAGGCGTGGCCGTAACCACCACGGTATTGGTATATCGTTCGGCAACCGCATCAACCTGATCAGCCTCTACCCGTGAACCACGCTTACTGTAGGAACGGGCGATCACGGAAGAAACCGCGTAGGCATCGGCATTTTCAAGGGCATAAGGCTTCACAATACGCTCGGACTCCTCAGCCGGTTTCGTATCCAACTCTTTGGTCAAAGCTTTAATACCCTTCAGATCTTCCGGTCCGGCGGAAACGATCAGGGAGTTGGAATCCTGTGCGGCGGTGATGGACATCGTTTGGCCGCCACGTCGTTGTCGCTGTTCGCTGTAATAGGTTTGATTCAAAGTGCGGGCCAGCTGAGTGGCGTCCGCATGTTGCAAAACAATGACCTCGCGTTGGGCCTTCTTGCTGGATTCGGTATCGATGGATTCGATGATATCCGCGACTTTCTTATGGTTTTCTTCGGATGCAGTTACCACCACGGTATTCGTAGACCAGATCGCAGACACAGTGACCTGATCTTCGATGCTGGCAGAACGCTGATTGGCAAAAGCGTCACTGATAGCCCGGGAAACCGAGCTGTAATCCGCATATTCCAGGGTATAGGGCCTGGTAAGACGCTCCTTGCCCTCATCCGGGGCTACGTCCAATTTCTTAATTAAAGCCTTGATATCCTCCAAGTCTTTTTCGTTGGCGGTCACCGCAAGGGTATTGGTCGCATCGTCAGGTACAACCGAGGCGGGCAGTTGACCGCGTAAGGTTCGGCCACGAGTGGCCGAGAGAATTCGATTGAGTGTTTGCCCAAGGGACGAAGCCCGGGCGTTTTCCACCGGGATCACCTCGGTCAGCTGCTTCTTACCGGTATCCTTATCCAGTTTCTGGACCAGTTCTTCAACTTCTTTCATTTTTTCCGGGCTGGCACTGACTACCAATGACATGGTGTAATTTTCCGTGCTGACGCGGACCTGTTCACTTTCCGGTGCGTTGGCGGATTGACGGAAATTATTATTGATGACCTGGGCCACGTAGCTCGGGTGTGCGTATTCCAGGGAAAACACCTTTGTTTGCAGCGCTTCGCCGACATCATGGGCCACGTCCAGTTTCTGGATCAGAGCCTTGATGTCCTCTATTTCTTTTTCGCCGGCATTGATGGCCAGGGTATTGGAGGAGTCGTCCGCCACCACCGAAGCTGGCAATTGGCCACGCAAGGTTCGGCCACGACTGGTAGCAAGAATCTGGTTGACCGTGTTGGCCAGGGATGAGGCCCGCGTGTTTTTAACTTCCACGATCTCAGTAACGCGTCCTCCACCGGAGTCCTTGTCCAGCTTATGGACCAGTTCCTCAATTTTCTTCATCTTTTCCTTGTTGGCACTGACAATCAGGGACATGGTGTAATTTTCGGTGCTGACGCGGACTTGCTCACTTTCCGTTTCGCCGCCGCTTTGCCGGAAGGTATTCGTTATTGCCTGGGCCACGTAACTGGGATGGGCATACTCAAGGGAAAAGACCTTCACCTCAAGGGCTTCTTCAGTCACGCTTGGAACATCCATGGTCTTAAGCAGGGTGTCGATCAGTTTCTTATTCTTTTCGTTGCAGTTGACGATCAACTGACCGGCAGTGGTATCCGACAGAATGGTGATGGCCAAATCCGACGGGGCCTCATTGGTGTATCCCGACGCTCGCAGGTTCTGTTGACGCTGCTGGAAATACTGGTTCAGGGTTTGGGCCACTTTATTGACGTCGGCGTGTTTGACCGCAATCTGGTATGTATTCAATTCGCGAGCGGGACCGGGCTGATATTGTTCCAGCGGATTGATTACCGAGGCTTTGACCTGCTCGATTTGTTTCTTGGTGCCGTACACGTACACCACGTTGCTGTGCGGTTCGGCGACCGCGCGAGGAGCAGGCACGCCGCCGGGGAATTCCCGGCCCGCGTACAGGTTGTTAATGGTCTGGGCGACCGACTGAGCCCGACTCTTGCTCAGGCCGAACATGGTCATGGAGGGCGTGCTACTGTCGGCAGGAGGAACGTCAACCTGCTGCAAGACCGATTCGATGGCCAGGAAGGTGGTGGGTGTGCCGCTGACGATCAGCGTATTAGTCCGTGGATCGGCGGTGGCGGCAAAGGCGTTGTTGCTTTGGCCGAGCTGGGTCAACATCTGGGTAGCCATCTGTTTCAACTGATCGAGCACGTCGGTAGCCATGGCGTGTTGCAGCTTGAACACGCGGACCGACTGCTGGCTGGGCTTATCCATGATTTCCACGGTTTGCTGAATCTGTTTAAACATTTCCTCGGAAGCGGCAATAAAAAGGGTACCGCTGTTGTCGTCGCCTTCGATGGTGACCTGTTGTTCGAGGTGCCGGGAAGTCAGGTAGATATTCCGCAAAGTTTTGGCCACTGCGGAAGCGGTAGCGAACTTAAGTGGGATTTGCTGGGGTGTCTGCTGGGTGCCTGCCAACTTATCCAAGTCATTAATCTTGGCCTTGATGATCAACCGCTGGCTCTTGGGGGCTCGCACGAGGATGCTATTGGTAGCGGAGTCAGGGGTAATACTGATTGCTCCGCCGCCCTTTTGTTCACCCACAAAGAGCTGTTGCAGTGTCTTGGCGATCGATTGGGCGTCGCCGTTTTCCACGGTGAACAGTTCCAACTCTTCGCCAAGGGTATCCTGATCCATCTGATTGATCAGGGGCTTGATGCGTTCCATGTCCGGTTCGAGAGCCCGGACAATCAAGGTATTGGTTCGCGAGTCGGCAGCGATTTTCACTTGGCCCATCTGGGCGGGTGGGCCTTCGCCGTCACGGCCACGACTGACACGTCCGGTCTGGAATAATTTTTCCAATTCGTCGGCCACTTTGACGGCGTCGCTGTTCTGCAGTTTTACTGTTTCGATCTGAATGGGAGTTTGCTGCTCTTCAAGCTTATTGATCAGGTCCTTGACCAGGCGCATACCCTCCTGAGGGGCCTGGACGATGACACTGTTGGTGGCGGCATCGGAAGTAATATTGATATCCTTGGCAGGGTTAATCTTGATGCCTTCTTCGCCCTCTGTTACGGCCTGCATTTCCAGCATTTGCTTCTGGAGCTGATCGATCATCTGAGCCTGGGCGGCGGCACTGCCGCGACTACTGGGCATGCGAGTGGGGCGCCGGCCACGACGCTCCCGTTCGCTGATTCCCAAGATTTCCTTGATGGACTGTTCCACGTCGTAAGCGTTGAGCTTGGTCAATTGAAAAATCTCGATATTGACCGGCGGGCGATCGCCAGGCCGATCGATTTTCAATAACAACCTCACGATCAAGGGGAAGTCTTCTTCGGCGGCCCGCACGATGAGAGTTCGGGTGCGTGGATCGGGTATGACCCGGATACGTTCACCGCCCGCCATCCCCCGCGCCTTTGCTTCCTCTTTTTCCTGCTGCTGTTTTTCTTTTAAGCTGCGCAGGGAACCTTCTTCTTCCTTGCTTGGTTTTTCGGTCGGTTGTTTGGCTTTCTGTGGAGCCTTTTGCTTGGCTGCCTGGCGGCTTTTCTTCTCGTTGAACATCTGTTCGAGAATAGTAGCGGCCACGGTAACATCCACATACTCCACTCGGAACACACGGATATCAGTTTCGGTCTCACCAGCCATCTCCTCGTATTGGGAAATGACTGTGTCCATCACGCCTTCGATATCCGTCACCTGCGACTCTGGGCCGACGAGATAAATCACACCGGCTTCGGGATCGTAACGGATATGGGTTTGGTTATTGACGAACTCGGAAGGATCCGGTTGCGGAAAATCCTCCTGTGCGCGATTAACGGGTTTCGGCTGATTGGCCTTTGCCGGCTGCTTGGGCTGGGCGGGTTGATCGGTCGTTACCGCCGGTTGGGTTGTGGTAACAGCCGGCTGGGTCGTGGCGGCTGGTTGTGTGGTAGTTTCCGCCACAGTAATTTTAGCGCCCTGGGCCCATTTCATTGCGGAGAGGGAAGCATTCAACCGGCCGATCGTATTTGAGGGCACAAAAGGCGAACCACTCTTACTACTCTCCTTTTTCTCTATTTTCTCTGTAGAAATGGATTTCTTGATTGGATCGTAAAAATTGACTTCCTCAATCATGGCCATTGGGTCGCCGCCGCCTTGGCCGCCTTCCACCCGTTTAACTTCCAATTTACCTTGCAGGTGGGCGGGTACCGACCGCTTCAAAGCTTCAACAACCCGATCTACAGGCACTCCCTTGGCCACTCGCTTGTAACGGATGACCAAAGGCGATTTGGGCGGATTCTCCTGCATCTTGTTTAGCAGCTCCGACACCAACTTGAATTGTTTCGGCTTGCCGGTGACGATCAACTGGTTGGCATATGGGAAGCTCTTAACAATGGGCGATTCCCAGTAACCGTAATAGGCTTCCAACTGTTTGGCCAGCTCCTTGGCGATCTGATCCACGTCCAGTGGCTGACCTTCCTTGTCCGTGCCAAGAGTAAAAGACCGGGTATTGTTACCAAATTCGTCTTCACCGATTTTGGTGCCCGCGATAATTTCTTCACCATCTGCGCGAGCCGCCAGCGCCATCGCTTCTTTAACCTCGATGATATGTTGGATCATGGGCATTTTTTCGCGCGGGGCGGAGATAAAAATCTTGTTACTGTAGAAGTCGGTCCGCACAATGACATCGCTACTGCCGGCCCCCATGCTGTAGAAGCCTGTATCACCGCCGCCGACCATCTGGTTGATCATGTCAACCACTTCGTAAACGTCGGCGTGTTTGATCTCTTCGACAACAATCATGGGGCCTTCCGGCAAAACCTTGTCGTCCAGTTCATAAATCAGTTCTTCGGCTTCTTGAACTTTTTCTTCCGGCCCACGAAGCATGATGGAACTGGTTTGACCGACCTGGACCACTTCCAATTCATCACTGCTTGAGCCGGCACCGCTTGAGCCACCGAAACGTGAATATCGACTATAGCGGGAATAACGGCTTCTCCCGCTGCTACCGGAGCCGGAGGATTCCGACATCATTTGTTCAACAACAGGTACGACGTCTTCCGCTTTGGCGGTCTGCAAAGTAACAATTCGGGTAGTCGAAGGCCTCGCCGGCTTATCGAATTCCTTGATCAAGGTTTCGGCCATTTCCATTAACTCGGCTGGTGCCGCGACCATGATCTTATTGGCGTTATTGTGAACCGTGATTTGTGGTCCGCCACCTCGGCCGTAATAATAACGCCGGCCGCCACTTTGCTGTTGCAACTCGCTATACTTGGTTTCCAAGATGGGACGGATCATATCGGCTACGTCTTCGGGGCGGGCCTGGGTAATCGCGAAGTGTCGAATCTCCGAGGTAAGCTCGCCGGATTCCTTGGATTCAATGATTTTTTGAACCCGCTGATCAACTTCTTCCATTTTTTCCGCCGGGGCAGAGACCATCAGCAGACTGCTGCCGTAATCACCAAAGAATTTCACTTCAGACGTATCAGATCGACCGTAAATCTCTTGTAAGGTTCGGGCGATATCACTGGTGCCCCGATAGCCGGAGCCTTTCACCGTATAGGTGCGGAATTCGTTATCCGCTCCCGGCTCGGTATCCACTTCATTTACAAGGGCCTCGATTTTGCCCATCTCTTTTTCGGGAGCGGTGACGACTACGGAATCCCCCACGGCCTGGGTTTGCACGCCGCCAGGGTTCTCGTTTGATCCTTGCCGGTTATAGCGCGAACCGCCTTGGTCGGAAAATACAGAAGCAATCGCTCTGTCCAGTACGGAAGCCCGGATATGCTTGGGATGAAAAACCTTGCGCTGAATATTGTTGGCTTCGTAATCTTTATCGATTTGAAGGGCCAGCTCTTTGATCTTTTCGAAATCTTCATCTTTGGCGGTGACCAAGAGACGATTGCTCACCGGCTCAGCCACGATGCGCGGATCAGTCGCCCCGCCGCTACTGGAAGAACGGTAGCGATACCGAGAACGGCCACCGTCCTGGTCCAACATTTCTTCGACTTTTTCCTTAACGAAGAACACATCCGCCCGGGTCAGTTTAATCTCGCGAATTTCCATCTGATCACCGGGGCCGGGCTGATCCAATCTCTGGATCAGGTCATTAATCCGTTCGTGCTCATCATCCGAGGCGGTTACGACCACCATGTTTTGATCGGGATCATATTGGATCTGTGGGCCGCCCTGGATAGGGCCGAAACGGCCTCGCGATCGGCCGCCGTGAGCTTGCATCAGGATTTCATAAACCGTTCGCGCGTCGGCGTGCTCCAATCGATAAATTCTGCTGATATCCGCCACCACACTTTTTTCGTCCACTTGCTTGATGAGGCGGTTGATTTCAGGCCAGTTCTGCTCGCGACAAATCACGATCAGTAGTTTGTTTTCATCTTGGGGGATAAATTGGGGCAGACTGCTTCCTCCGCCTCCACCGTAGCGGCTATAACCGCCGTAGCGCCGACGGCGATAAGGAGAGAATCCACCACCGGAAGAATCGCTGCCGAAACGGCTGCTTAAAACAACCAGCATCGCAGAAGGGGTAGCATTTTCCAGGCGGACCAGATGTTCGACCGTATCGGCATCATGATCCACGTCCAGTTGGGCAATCAACGTTTTGGCGGCCTCGATATCTTCAGGCTCACCCTTGAGCACCATCACTTGGGGATTTTCCATGTCCGGGATGGCTTGGAAAGGTTCCGCCTCACCACCTCCTCGCCGGACTCGCCGCCGCGTTCCGATCTGATCGCCAATCGCCGACTGCAAAAGCGTCGCCAGACTGGAAGCGTCCGCATGCTGCAATTGAACCAATTCAAAACCTGTTTCCTGCTGAGGCTTATCCAGCATCTCCACGTATTTCTTGATCAGGTTCATTTCGCGATCGTCGGCCTTGACCAGGATCGCGTTCATGTCCTCGACCGGCTGCATTACCGCCGAAGAACCGATGGTGATCACGCGCGGCGGGGGCTGATGGGGCTTTTTGGTTTTTTTGTCCTGTTGAACAGGGGGCTGATACGGTTTTGATTTGCCCAACAAGGGCTTGATGGTCTCAATGACTTGCGCGGGGTCGGCATACTCCAGCGTGATCAACTCGGCAAGATCAGTATCGGTGGGCGTATCGATGTAAGTTTTCAGATACTTTTGAACTTCTTCATGTTTTGCCTGAGTTGCCTTGATTAAAAGCTGGTTATTGCGCTCGTCAGGATGAATATCCACCAAACCCGCCGTCGATCCGCCCACGGAAATTGGCCCGGTTTCTTCCGCACCCGGTCTTCTGGGAGACGGGCGTGGAGGACGAGCACGGCGCCCACGGTCCGGCGTGGGTTGATCGATACCGCCGGCGACTTCGGTGGGATCAACCAACATATCCTGCAACAAAGCAGCGGCTTCGGCGGCCTCAACGTATTCCAGTTTATAAACCTTGAAAGTACGATGCTGATCAAGAAGGCGATCATTCTCTTCGAGGTAGTTCAACTGCTTATTGAGGTAATAGACAAAACCTTTCAGCTCGATCCAATTGGTTCCCGGGACTACCACGCCAACCGCAGTGTTCATGGGTACGATATCGTTGGCTCCTTCGGCCAACATCTTGGGCGGGGCTTTTTGTGGGATATAAATAACTGAAGCATATTCCCAAGGCGGCAACTTAGCTTCCCGATAGTCCTTCACCGAACGATACATGTGATTCCAAGGCGTGTACCGGTACCAGTCACTCAACTGGCGAATCATCAAATGATCATTGCGTTTTAGAATCCAGTAATTCCGCTCCTGCATGAGCCGGTTGAAAGCCAAAAGGGCTTCATCGAAGCTCATTAACTCGATACTCTTGTAGGTAATGGGGGGAACGGTTTTTCTATCATCGATCAATTCCAACCCCACCATGCTCAGCCCGGTCATCTCTTCCAGGTCGGAACAGGCTTTTTCAAAGGGGGTATCCTGCCAGACAAACATGTAAGGACGTTCTTCCGGCTCCAGCCGCCACCACTTTTTCTGGGCTGCTTTGTCGATTTTCAACTCACCCGTTTTTGGATCGGTCACCAGTGCTTTGCTGACATCGACTTCCTTTTCTTCCTTGACTTGTGTGCTTGGCCTGCTTGTCAAGGGAAGTTTGGACGGTGAAGGTGGTGAAAGCCTTGCCTCCGAAGGACCTGGCAGGGGAACACCCGGTGGATGTACCGATCGTTTGCGCGAAGGCGGCGCGGGGGGCTGTTTCTGATCCTGCTTTTTGACAGATTCGCGGGCGGCCCGCTTGAAGGCCTCCAACTCATTGTCGGTGATATTTTCCAGATCCTTTGCCTGTTCAGGAATT
>CAZMVS010000332.1:0-5087 GCA_964569525.1 uncultured Planctomycetales bacterium | reverse complement strand
TTTTTTACATTCGCCGTAGCGTATTCTTTGTTCCGCTTGGGTTTAAACGAAGCTACGCAAAGCATATCCCGTCCTGAAAACGACAAAATGCATACTATTTATAGAAAGTTAAGCGGCAGGCGGATGCTAAAATTTTTGTAAATGGCCAAAAATTTGTTTTGGAGGACAGGGAATCAAATCCATCGCCGCCAGCGGAAAAATCCCAGTAAGGCGGCAGCCATGGAGGCCATTCCACCCATGATGATCCAGAAACTGGCGGGGTGTCCCATAAAGGGGAGGGGAACATTCATGCCGTAAATACCGGCGATGATGGAGACGGGCATGAGGATGGCGGCAAAAACCGCCAGTATTTTCATGACGTCGTTGGTTCGGGCGGTCAGGGTGGAATGGTAATTATCGAGGACGCCGTGTAATTGTTCCCGCATTCGATCCATCAGGCCTACCGCCCGGGCCATGTGGTCATAGACGTGGCTGAAACGCTGTTCAAGATGTTCGCCGATGTAGTTGTATTCCCCCCGCACCAGGGGCAGGAGTAATTCTTTCTGGGAAGAGGCCACCCGTCGGAGTTCCAACAGTTCCCGTCGCAAGCGGGTAATGCCGGCCAGGATGGTTTCCTCGCGTGCAGGCAGTAAAGAAGCTTCCTCCAAGTCTTCCACCACATCTTCGTAGGTATCCACTACTTCATCATAGCGATCCACCATGCCATCAATGAGGGTGTAAAGTAGAAAATCCATTCCCCGGGCGAACATCTGGTTGCCATGTGTTTTACAGCGTTCGCGCAGGCCGGTAACTGTGCGTAAAGGTTCATCATGTACGGTAATGAGGAAGCGGTGGCTGAAAAAAGCGGTCAGCTTATTGAAAACCAGATCGCTTCCTTTTGTGAAACCCGCCAATCCATAAAAGATCACGAAGATGCAGTTTTCATATTCATCCACGCGCGGCGGCTGTTCTCCGACCAGGCAGTCTTCCAAGGCATCAGGATCCAAGCTGTAAAGATTCCCCAGCTTTTTCATCTCCGCTTCTTTGGGGCGTTCGATGTCAATCCAAGCTGACTCCGTTTCCTCCAAGGCGGGTATCGTCGTCTCCAAGGAATCGAAGCGGCGTACGTTGCCATCCGGATAGCGTAAAAAAGCGGTGAACATAAAAATATAGTAGATGAAGTGTGATGTTTCCTGCAAGCAGAAAACGCGGGAAGCGCCTTATATTTACTTGGGCATCAAGACCTGGGCGGTTCGCGGCGGGATGTACACCTGGATACTCTGCAGGCGGTGGTCCGCGGGTACCTCCTGCAGGGGATACACCTGGCCGGTCTGCACATTGCCGTGCCCGCCGAACCAGAAATCGTCCGTATTGAGCTGGAGCTTGTAGTCTTTGGGATCGGGCACGCCGAAGCGATAGTCAACATAGGAGTTGTGCGGATGCCAGTTAAATAAAAAGACCATCGGCCCGCGTCGGAAGGCCAACAACTTGTTATCTTCATGCACGTGGATGAGTTCGATAAAGGGATCCGACAATAAATTGTGCTTGATATCCAGTTCCTGCATTTCCCGGTCGAAGGTAGCCAGGTCGCGGTAGCGCAGCAGGGGATCATCGACCAGCGACCACTGCCTGCGTGCGTATTTGCAGGAATAGTTGTTTCCTTCCCGGGGGAAGTCGATCCATTCCGGATGGCCGAACTCGTTGCCCATGAAATTGAGGTATCCTTCCCCGCCCAGGACGAAGGTGATCAGCCGAATCATCTTATGCATGGCCATACCGCGTTCGATGATGATGTTGCCCGCGGTGGCCTTGCTCATCAGCCAGTACATGTCCGCGTCCATCAGGCGAAAAGCAATGGTCTTGTCACCCACCAGGGCCTGGTCATGACTTTCCGCGTAGGCAATGTGTTTTTCACCATGGCGGCGGTTGACCAGCGTGCTGAACAGTTCCTCCATGCGCCATTGTTCGTCCTGCCGCTCCTTGAGCAGCTTGATCCAGTAGTCGGGCAATCCCATGGCCAGGCGGTAATCAAAGCCCAGCCCGCCTTCATCAATGGGCCGGGCCAGACCGGGCATCCCACTGACGTCTTCGGCTATCGTAATTGCCTGCGGATTGACTTCGTGGGCGACTTCGTTAGCCAACTGGAGGTAAGTGACGGCGTCTTCGTCCAGGCGGTTGCTGTCGAAATAATCACCGTAACAGGTGAAGGCCTTGCCCAAGCCGTGGTCCAGGTACATCATGCTGGTCACGCCGTCGAAACGCATGCCGTCCAAGCGATATTCCTCCAACCAAAAGCGGATATTGCTCAGAAAAAACTGTTGCACTTGCAATTTGTTATAGTCGAACAAAAGCGAGTCCCAGGCTTCGTGTTGGCCGCGGGGACCGGTATGGAAATATTGATGGTCCGTGCCGTCGAAGAGATTCAGTCCTTCGTAAATGTTCTTGACCGCGTGACTGTGAACGATATCCAGGAGCACGAACAATCCCTGAGCATGGGCGGTGTCGATCAGCCGCTTGAGATCTTCCGGGGTACCAAAGCGGGATGAGGCGGCGAAAAAATTGCTCACATGGTACCCGAAGGAGGCGTAATAGGGATGCTCCATAACGGCCATCAACTGGACGACGTTGTAACCGGCCTCCACGATGCGGGGCAGGACCGCATTGGTAAATTCGTTGTAAGAACCCACTTGTTGCTGCTCGGTGGCCATGCCCACGTGGGCCTCGTAGATTCTTGGGTTTTTGGGCAGAGGTGGTCGCTGAGCCTGCCACTGGTACTGCTCAGGAGGTTGCCAGTATTGGCCGGAGAAATTATTCGTCGCTTCTTCGTGCACCACCCGGCGAATATAGGCGGGGATACGGTCCATCGACCCGACGGCACTTTCCACGTGTACTTTCACCCGGCTGGCGTGCACTAGTTTGTCCGCATACTCTTCATCGGGCAGGAAAATACTCCAGACCCCCCGATCGTCCCGCCGCAAAGGATGGTTTGTGCGATCCCAGAGGTTGAAGTCGCCAGTCAAGTATAAGGCATGTGCCGCCGGTGCCCATTCGCGATACCAAACGCCTGCTTGTCCGTTGTGTTCTCCCCGATTCAGTCCGAAGTATTCATGGGCGCGGGCAAAATTTTCCAGCGAGCCGGCCGCCTCGACGATCCGCTGCCGGGCCTTGAGATAGCGCTGGTATCGGTGACGCAAAGCGTCTTCGTGCGGTTCCAGCCAAGGATCCAAGTCGATCAATCCCGTCCCGTCCGCCTGACGCTGTCGCTGTGCATTAACCATACCCGCAACCTTTCTTCCGTCGAGCAGCCGATCGATAAAATCACGATGAGGAAACGGAAACGTGTTCAAAAATGGAATACATTCGCCGGCCAACTGATCAATTGGTCATTATAAGGGGAAAGGCGAAAAATGCGTACGATCGATTTTCCACCAGTTACTCTCATTGAGGAATCGGCCAAAACCAACCTGCGAGTTTGACGAAAATCTTTCCCAGGTTACCGAGCTTCACATCAGTTACGTATATTTCAATTTTAAGGTAGTCTCTTGTCCCGCCGGCAGAAGATAATACACGTAACCTTTCGGTGTGGGGCCCTTTGTCCGTCTCAAGTCAACCTGTTCGTATCGGTGGAGGATCAACTGTCCCTGGCAACCTTTGGGCGGATGCACGGTAAGTCGGCGATTTCCTTTTTGGCCCTTGGAGTGGAAATGCAGAGGGCCCTGCTGGGTCCAGGCTGTTAAGCTCAGTTTTTCAAGGTCGGCAAGTTGGGGGCGGAGATCGAATTGGGTGAATCCCGGGGCCGTCGGGTGCAAGCCGGCGATTTCATGATACAAAATGTAAATGGGCACCACCGGGCAGTGGCTCCATTCGTGAGCGGTATCTTTCTGCGGATCCCAATCCTCGCTCAGGGTGTTATTCAGTTTCACGGATTCCAATTTCGCCCAACGGTTGCGCAGATCATCCACAATTGCCTGGGCTCGGTCGGCTTTGCCTAATGCCCATAGCCGCCAGCAGGCATTGGCGGGGAACGAAAAGCCCATTGTCTCCGGGCATTTTTCCAGCGTTTTCACTGCTGACTCGGCTTGTCCGTTAGGACACTGGTCGAATAAAACCGAAGTCGCCAAGGTACGATCATGCAAGCGGACTTCTTTCTCTTCGTTCAGCCAAGGCAAGTTGTCCACGAACATGTCGTGTTTATCGCTCCAGAAATTGCGTACCGCCGCTGCGTGAAGTTCCCGGCCGAATTGGGTAACAAACTGCAACTGCTCCTCGTCATTGAATACCTTGCATAATTCGGTATGCGGATGCAACAGCATGGCTGAGGCATAAAGGTTGAATGCGCACTGCTTATGTTTTTGTTGCTTGAAGCCCAAGTGATCGATCCAAATGCAGGGCACACCGAGGTTTTCCACCGGTAGCAGGCCGTTTTCACCCTGGATGCTCCTCAAATAATGGGCGAATTGCCGCAAACGTGGCCAGGTTTCTTCCAAGTCGGCCCGTCGTCCGCTGTACAGCCAGTGATAATAGCAATCGAAATTAAAGCCCACGCCGTGATCGATAATCGGTCCCCAATGCGACAGGTTGATATGCCGACTCATGATCCGGTTCAGCCGATCCCACGCCGGCCAGCAGTCGATAAAATACCCGTTGACGCTCAAGCCTTGTCCGTAGGTGCGCACAAAACGCGCGGGCAGGCGGGGCTCGCCCCGGCCAAGATGAACAGCGTGTAACTGATGCCCCACGTCACCGCTATATTGCTGTCGTTCCCGGGCCATGCCGTCCACCAGTGTTTCCTGGGCACAGTTATCCAGTGTGTTGAACGAAGCGTCGATCAACTTTTGCAATTCAGGTTCGCTCGTCTCCAATGCCGGTTGGTTCTTCCATGGAAAAGCCCGCCGGCGCACGCCCACGTTTTCGATAATGACTTCTCCGCCGCCGTGGATGTGTAGCTGCATCCATAACAGGCTTTCATAATCAAACGTCTCAAAATAGTTTTTGCCTTCGCGGCAGGTGAAACGTGTCCACGAATGGAAATGGGTGTTCAACATGGCCGGCCCGCCGGGTTCATGGGCTTCGTGAACCAGTAGTTCGACCTGTGTGCCTTGCGGGGC
>CAZMVS010000331.1:0-7003 GCA_964569525.1 uncultured Planctomycetales bacterium | reverse complement strand
CAGATTACCGCCATAATGAACACTATCCCCATGGCCGAAAAAGCCGGCGTCCCCGTCATTGCTGACGGCGGCATCCGCTTCTCCGGCGATATCACCAAGGCCTTGGCCGCTGGGGCCAATTCCGTGATGATCGGATCCCTCTTTGCCGGTCTCGACGAATCGCCCGGCAAACTGGTCATTTGGAAAGGCCGGCGATTCAAGGAATATCGCGGCATGGGCTCATTAGGGGCCATGGTCGGCGGAAGTGCCGACCGCTATGGGCAGGACAGCAAAGAGAAAAAAGATAAACTCGTCCCCGAAGGCGTGGAAGGCCGCGTCGCTTACCGTGGCCCACTGTCAGACTTCATTTACCAACTCGTGGGAGGCCTGCGGGCTGGCATGGGCTACTGCGGAACCCCCACCATCGAGGACCTGCGAACCCGGGCTACCTTCTCTCGCATCTCGCCCGCCAGCGTTATTGAAAATCACCCACATAACATTACCATTACCAGTGAAGCACCAAACTACGCCGTGGATGTCAAAACGGAGCAGTAACATGAAAAGTGATTTTCCCGCCCCAACGTGCCAACGACTGGCTCTATCCGCGGTCATCCTGATCGCTGTCACCTCCGCCTGCAATAATCCCCCTGAGGTGAATCCGTGGGTAGACGATTCCATTGCCTCTGAAACCTGGAGCACCCCCAGCAGAGATGGCATTCTCAAATCCAACGAACCCTACTACCGCAAACTTGATATCCCCCCCACGCCGGCTCCCCGCGTCTCCGGCGATGTCCCCCATTATCCGCTGTACTGGGAAGATCCTTTCACGGACCAGGGCGATAACAACCAACAATTCGCCTGGACTTGGCAGGATTACCTGGACATGCCCTACTCCACCGGCCGATTCCTGCTCAACACTATGGGCTGGCCGGTCAGCGTGGTCCAGAATCCACCCTTCTCCCGCATGGTCAGCGACGGCCAGGTGCAACGCGAAATACATCCCCACGATGCCCGACCGGGAGAATCACCCGATCCCGCCGCCGACAGGCAGGATTTTAATTTCCCTGACACAAAACCGCCCCAAAGTGAGCAGGCTTCGACTACTACCCCTTGATATCACCGCATCCGAATAGCCGGAAAACGGTAAATATATGACACCCGGGCTTTATTTGACCCTGCTATCGTCGTTCATCTAAAATGAATTAGTTATGAAATAAACATTATCCTACCCGCTATATAAACACGCGGGGCTAAATCTGGAGCAGGAGCACGCTAATGAACATTGTTTTCACTCCGCTGATGACTGGAACACTTGGATGGCAGGATTTTTCTCCACTTGCCTTTATCAGCGGCATGCCCGGATGGACCGAACTTTTGGTCGTAGCGGTCATCGGCCTGTTGATTTTTGGCAAACGGCTGCCCGAGGTGGGCAAATCGTTGGGTAAAAGCATCGTCGAGTTCAAGAAAGGTCTGCGCGGGATCGAAGATGACTTAAACAAGGCCGTGGAACAGGATCAGTCTGAGATGTTGCCACCCCCCGAACAGCAAAGCACCCAACAAACCCAAAGCGAAAACCAAAAACAACAGCAGCCCGCTGAGGAAACATCCTCGCAAAATAACTCCTCTCAGAATCCGTAATCGACATGGAGATCACTTGGCCCAATCGATCGCCGTGACCCCATAAAAAAAGCCATACCGATATCCGGGATAATTCTTCCCGGTATCGGTATGCGCCGCTTTGACTGCAAATATTCTGCGTTTATTCCCCAAAGCTTTATGCTCGGCCCTGATCAAATCTCCAACGCCTTGTCCTCCACGCAATGATCCGCTACCTCCACCCCGCTGGATGTCAGCCGAAACCACCGCTTCCGCCAAGGCGTCATCCGGGCATCACTCTCACTCTCCGCAATGATCCGCTGCACATACCCCTTCTCGCACAAGTAGGCCAGGTCCTTCTTCAACTGGTCCCACTCCATCTGCGGAAACACCGTCAGCAGCGTCCGCAAAATCTGGTCCCCCTGCAAAGCCGCCGGATAAAGCATCTTTAACGCCACCAGCAACTCGTTCCGCACCCGCTTGATCTGCCGAGATCCACCATTCTTACCCATTACACTTCTCCATCCTTGCGTTCCGTTTGCCCCATCACCTCATTACTTCGACAACCCGCAACCCGCCGAATGTTCTCATTCAACGCCGAGGTTAACTTGCCCAACTCCGCCGCCACCGCTCGACCGTTCTCCAACTCCGTTTCGATCCGCGTTACCATCTCCGTCAGCTTCTCCAAGCGTTGCCTGGCCAACATCGATTCCCGCACCCATTCCTCCTTGGTGGCGTACTCCCGCTCAAAATCCGCCGTCGAACGCAACAGATCATGTAACGATCCCTCGATCGTCTCGATCCGCTTGCCCATCTCCTTCATGCTCACCCGCTGCTGATCACGAATGGTTCGCAAATACAACATGATCATCATCAACGGCACCCCGACCAGCGATGACAACACACCCACCAATACTAAAATTTCTCCCCAACCCATGAGTCCCTTCCACGATTTATAAACTGTGGTGACCAACCAAAATGTCCGTTCGAGCTGATTCCAATCACTGAAGAAAAAACTTCCCCTTTACGCAAATTCACCAAAATAATCACCCCTTCCCACCCACCTCAAAACAAAACTCAACCGCTTAATCCGTAGATTTCTCCACGCTCTTCAGTCCCGCATCCTCGTGGGCGATCCCCAAAATCAACGCCACACCCACACTTACCAGCGTCAACAAAACCTCGTCCCCCACCTCCAAACCTGCCTGGGCGGCATACGCCCCCAACAAAGTCGCCAACGCAACCCGCACCTTGCGCGAAGCCAAAGGACGAACCAGCCGCTTCAACCATTGCATCAATCGCATCACTTACCCCCTTCAAAAAAACCTGACAACCATCTTCCGACTTTCTACATAACATGCCCCCCGTTCCGCTTATCCTCACTTTTGCGAAACGAACGATTCACACCCCTCGCCGCCGCATGCGCCCAAACCGCGATCCATCAACGCCCAACCGTCCGCATCCCTCGCCCAGAGGTAATAAACCGGCTCCGAACCCACCAACTGTCGAAACGTCTGGGCCAAACTCGTCGGCGTCTGCTTGTTTATCCGTTCGCCGGCCCCGCCTGCCGTCACCGCCTGGTACCATTCATCCACGCACCCCGCCACCAACCGCCGAACCGCAGGCCGACGCCGCACCTGGCTGAAAAAGTCCACCCCCAACGGGTCCACTCCCCGCCGCCGTAATTCCTGCACCGTCTTCCGCTGACTCCCCGGCACCTGGCAAATACCAATCCGCCGCATCCCCGCCTTCTCAAATACCGGATTCACCAAACCCATCGCCGCTAAACACTCCACAAATCGCGTGCCCACCTCCGGCAAGGTCCGCTGCACCAGCCAACGCCCCATCCCGCACCCCCGAACGTCCGGATGCACCACCAGCCGCTTCAACACCCGCATCTCCTTATTCAACAGCCTCGGACGTCTTACATACCGCCGACACGTCACCCGATTCCGCAAAGCCAACTCCAACGTGCAATGACCGTACACCACGATTCCCAACAACTGCCCGCTACCCCGCTCCCGCGCAACAAAAACCTTGTCCACGTATCCCAAATTGTCCCGCTTGCGATAATGCATCCCCGAAAAAGCTTGATAATCACGGATCGTTCCCCGCTCGATCCGCAACTGCCGGGCGAACGACAACCGCGGAACCGTCACCTTCCGTTTCCGTTTGTTCTGCTCAACCACTGGCTCATCGCCGCCCAGACGAACCACCTGCTCCGGCTGAAGATCCCCCTCCAAATCCGTTTGACTGGTAGCCAACACCAGGCACAATCCCTCCCGACTTGCCAACTGCCGCATGTTCGACGCCAACGCCTTGGCCAACCGCCGATGCAAAACCGCTCCAAACTCATCACAAATCAACGGCGCCCAACTTGCCGACCTCCGCTGCAATGACACCGCCCGCGCCAGCCGAGCCCGAAAACGCTCCCCCTCCGACAACTGCTCAAATCTCCGAATCCACAACATCGGCTCACCCAAACCCGCCGCCGTCAAATCCGCCAACGCCTCGCCCATCGGCCGGCGCGGGGCCACGGCATCCAACACCGCCACGTCCCGCGGGAACGGCACCTCCCCCACAACCCGGGCCGTCCCCACCTGCTTCGCTAACTCCCCTAATAAAAGAGACTTACCACTACCGGATGGCCCCGTGACCAGCGTGATCGTCCCCGGCCGAAGCTCCAGATCCAACCCGTCAACCACCTGCCGACCCGCCACGGTCATCGGCACCCCGAAACGCTGACAAACCTCCACCAATCGAGGCGTCGAGGCCACCCGATCCGCCGGTGTCGAAACACTCAACTCAACCTTCTTCACCGCCCGACACGCACTCGCCGCCCGCTCCAACAACGCCCGACCCGCCTGCTCTTTTCGAACTCTTCGCCCGCCTCCGCCAACCCGCTCTTTTCGACTACGCTTCTTATCCCGAGGATCCTTCTCGCCCCCGCTGCCCTTCAACTGCTTCCCGAGGCATCCCCCCTTCTTCGCCAAACGTTTCCCCGTTCTCTTGGCCATGCTATTCCCCCGTCCCGATTCCCTCTGTCCACGCATTCAACCAATCCCCATTAATTAACTGACATACCTGACAAAACCGAACATTTACCTAACTTATACAACACGGACCATTGCGCCGCAAGCAATATTTAGCAATAAATTGGGCCAATTTTACTTCCTCTCAGCCATGATTTGCCTAACTTCAGAAGAAAAAGGAGGTTGTGAAAGGAAATATTATTGCACAAAATTGCTCCAAACAACGATGGAGAAAAATGTAATATATATTTGACAATTAGTATATTATGTTGTACCTTATGTTATATACGGCATACAATGGAGAACTCCCATGAACGGTTCACAAAAACGAGCGTGGTTTATACTGACGGTCTTCGGCCTGGCCTGTATAGTTTTTGTAGTGTGGAATCTGATCCTTGGTTCTCGTGGAGCCTGGGGGGCCTTTGGTACTTTTGGCTTAGCCGGCTTTGCCGCCTTGATCGGGCGACACGAAAAACAGGATGAACGCGACATCGCCATCAATCACCGTGCCGCGTTGGCGGCCGGGATGGCCTCTTACATTGCCTTCGTATTTGGCTGCATGAGCGTCTGGTTCGTAGCTTTCGCCTGGCATGGCTGGGAACAAGTCTCCGTCCAATGGTTCGCAGGCATCACCGCCTTTGGCGCAATAGTTTTATTCTTGACCCATAGCATCGCCATCCTGCTACTCTACCGCCGTCACGTGGAGGCCGACCATGACTGAAATCACTAACTGCATCCGACGCCTGCGCTTTGACCATAACGAAATGACCCAGGAAGAATTGGCAAACCGGGCGGGCTGCACACGCCAAACCATCATCGCCCTTGAAGCCGGCAAGTACACCCCCTCCCTCGCCCTGGCCTTTCGCATCGCCCGCATCTTCAACCGCCAAATTGACGACGTCTTTAATTTCGAAGAAGCTGACCACACCGATTAACCGTCACCAAAAAAGGGATTCCCGCTCCTTGAAACGGAAATCCCTTACGATTTTCAAAATCTAATATCAATCAATCGTGCACTTTCACCACCGGCCGCTCGCGAGCTACCTTCAAAAGCATCTCCTTATAGTCCGCGGCGTTCTTGGCTCCATCCGGCTCTTTCTCCCAACTACCATGGAAACGATAACTGACCCGCCCCTTCTTTGTTTTCAGCCGAATCAGATCATTGTACTCATCCTTGGTATATTCGATTACGTCCTCCGGATTGACCACCACGCCCAGGCCTAAATCCGCCGCCTTGCGCACCTCGTGATCTCCCAAAGCCTGCCGCCCCCAGCGACCGAGAACACCCAACTTCGCATCGTGAACCTTCTCCGTATCCTCGTGAATTACCACACCGGTCACCACTTCCGGCACAGGCTTGGGATCCACCGGATTAATATACAAGTCAGCCGTGCTCCACTTCTGTCCCGCGCAAATCTTCAAATGCACGTCCATATCCAATCGCCGCTTGTAACCGTCCTCGCCCGCCTTTTCCGGATCTTTCTCACCCTCACCCACAAACCAGTCAACAAACTTCAACTCCAAAACCGCCCGTAGCGGACCGTTGGCCAATACGCGATACGTCTTCATCGTATCCTTGGCCATCCACACCTTATCATCCACCCACACACCGAAACCGCCCACGCCCAAAGCCGGCCCAACCTTCAACACGTCCATGCCGTACTTCGACTGCACGTGATAATTCAGCCCCGGCGAGGCATACGCTTCCAAAGACAAAATCGGCTGGGTCTTGCCGAAAATATCAATAGCTGTGTGATTATTCCAGTAAACCCGATAAGCTACCACGTCCGACTCCCACGCCGGTCCGACCAACCCGCGCAGGTACATCCCTGCATGGGCGCGACACATAGGCCGCCCGCCCTCCGTCTTGGGCATCAACTTATACGTCTTGCTCTGGCCGCCTTTCAACTCGGCCAGAAACACGATTTCATCGGTCTTGCCGTCGCGGGTGAGATCGTCCCGCTGCACAACCCCCGCGCCATCCGGTCCGACCACCTGCAACTCGCCAGGGCCCAACCGATCCATCGCTTCCGTCCACTTCACCACCACCGGCGCTTCCTGCCAGTCATCATTACTCGGATTGCTCACCTCGATGGCGATTCCCTCTGCGGCAAGCAACGACCCGCTCAAAACAAAAAGCGCAAACAGACCAATCAAAAAAATTCTTATACGTGCCATGAGAGCCTCCTTCGGAAATGAATGGCCGATTAATTGACATCTATTGTAAAACTAGGCTATGCTGCCCGCTGATTTAAACGCCTAAAAGCCGACAGCTTAAAGCTAATGAATGCTTCAGTGTACAACGGGAGATCGTGATGTGGCAATATAAACCTCTTAAAAGAATGATGTTTTTCTTCTTCTCCTTGTCTTTCATAGCTTCTATCGGATGCGCTTCA
>CAZMVS010000330.1:0-4806 GCA_964569525.1 uncultured Planctomycetales bacterium | reverse complement strand
CCCTTGCCCCCGCCAATCTTTGCGGGGTCCCCCACGCCCTTTTTTACAGGGATCCACCCTCCTGCTCGCCCAAGGCCACTACCCCACCGCCGGTCTGGGTTTTGAAGTCGAAGGCCTTGACGAAAACCTCTCCAAGCTGAATCCCGCCGAGTTCAAAAAGATCATCGAAACCGCCGTTGCCCCCTATCCCCCCTCCGAGGCAGTGGCCATTACCTAACGCAACGCCAAAACCACCACCATCAATGACAGGGGTGCGGTCTTCTATGCCGATTGTGAAATTTTACGAAGCGACCCAGCGCAAAAATCTCGAAATCTACGACCGCGTGGGCGGCGGAAACAGTTTTGCTTCCGGATTGATCTACGTCTTACTGACAAAAAAGTCGACACCGGAATATATGGGCTACGGTGCCGCCCACAGCGAGCCTGCCATGCTCTCCCCCGGTAACACAACCATGGTCACTTTCGCCGAAGTCGAAAAAGTCATGCAAGGCGATTCCGCCAGCGTGGCTTGCTGATATCGGAAATTATTTGGAGGGATATTTAGAAACCGAAGATATCACTGTTAAAGATTTGGCAGCGACTATGAATAGAGTCTAAGGAAAAAGGGGAAAAATATTATTCCAAAGAAACACTCTTATATTTTTCTGAAAGAAAAAACAGTGTTGTATTCGTTTCATGTTTACCGATTTTATGGTTTCTAATCATCTACACTATCGTAGCAAGGGTACCACCCGCATTCATGAAATCTGTAATCACGTTTTTGTCAGATCGGTTCTTTTTACTGAAAGGGGCCAGAAATTAATCTCAACACTTTGCATCTTCGGCATAATACTCTCCTAGGCCGCTTCTAGCATTTTAGCAAAATCATCTGGTTGAGACCAGCGGGCGATAATTGATAGCTGCTCTGCCAATCGAAACTCCTCGTCGCTCCAAACGTCTACGGTATCATCAAACAAAGAAACGAACTTCAATGCTTCGGGCCCGACAGCCAAATGATTTAAATCAAAAAATGCAGTATGCACTTGATTTACAACGCTTCTCGCTACGGACCGACTTCCCGTGCTGAGTACGTAAACAAGCGAACTTCGGTGAGTTGATCGAACATGGAAGTCCGGTGTCCAAACTCGACCTGAACGCCCGGGAAGCTTTTCGCCACGTTCAAACCGAAAATTGCGTTCAGTAAGATAATCTGCCACTTCATCTGTTACTGATTCAACGGAACGGGTACGAAATGTGAACCAAAGATCTGAAACCCGCAGTGATGCTTGAGCCACTCGCGTCACTACTGCCGTCAATGAATCACTTGGCTGACAACGAGCCAACAACATACCTTTGTAAAACTCAACTCCATGGTTCAGGCATACATCTTCGATCAAGGTTTTTTGTTTTGGGGATCGGCTAGACGATACGGTCTGCATACGCAACCATCGCGCTGTCTCCCCAAGGTCTGATACAACCACAATATCGCCTTGCGGCTTACAAAACACGTCGATGTTATCGCCGTCCGGATATAGATACGGAGTACGGATACGCTGATATTCTCCACGCTGTTCGCAGGTGAAGAGTGCGTTTAACCCACCGGCAAATTCTTGGCATATATTGGTCTGGCTCATATGAATAAATCTCCTTGCACCGGTGGTGGTGCATGCATATCTCCATTATGCGTTAAATTTGCCTCCGCACAAAATTGCCCCCATACTGCCACAGGGTCAGACGCTGGCTCTGTTATATCATTCGGCACATAAGCCTCTTTGTCACGATAAATTTCGGACCATTTATGCTTGTGTTTGTCACCAATTTGATCACACTGCGGATTATGATGGTCCTTACCTAGATCCAAACCGTAAACACGTCCTGCCGTCTTGAGAATCAAGACGTAGGATAATGTTTCAATCAATGGATTATAGCTACCACGAACGAACAGTGGCCAACCATTGCTGGATTGTACCTCCATCCGAAATTCAACCGATGGTGAATGGTCCTCATCCTCCTGCCAAGTAATATCTCCATCGATTCGCTTTGTGTCATCACTTAAAATCACTTCAAATTCAGTGTTGGTTAACGTCATCACCTTTCCTTTCAATCATTGGCACTCCTGCATTTGGCGCCTGTAAAACTCCCAAATTCAATAGCCTATCAAATCTTCTACTGTTTGGTATACATAACAGGATACAAAATTTTAGTTCTCATCCATAATCGGAACTCATTAGCCTCCATCTCCGAACTTCCTTAACAACCAATAGAGGACATCATCTCACCAAATACCTTTGTTCATTGCATCCCAACTTATGTTGATACTTGCTTATTAAAGTATTAACATAAACATCTATGTTACAGCCAAACCGCTTACAATCCAGAAAATTTATAAATATTATGGGCAATGCAAGCGGACACGTGGCAATCTGCTTGGCCTGTATCAACGCGGCGATCATTACTCGTTTTTGAAAAGGGGATAGGATCGAAAAGAAAAGAGCAGCCGGTATGATTGACGCAACAGGCTTTCGGCCTTGGAGACCGAAGAAGGCCGACTTGTTTAGCGCACAAAAAATGGAGCCGAGGGGACTTGAACCCCTGACCTCCTGCATGCCATGCAGGCGCTCTCCCAACTGAGCTACGGCCCCGGTGGTACCTTCAATTCTTTGTACTGCTGCTTCAAATCAGCCGGGAAAGGCTGTACCATCCCCACCTCTCCCGTAAGTTCAAACCATTAAATCGTTAATCGTCCCCGACGTCAAGGACCTTGAACAACCCTACCCATTCCAGCAAGAACGGAAAGATGACCCCGCCTGCGAATTTCCGCACCGTTCATCCCATAAAATGGTCATTCCTCACCGAACAGCGTCCGCTCGCGGAAGGCCTCCGCATCCTGAACCAGTTGTTCCCGCTCGATTTTTTCCGCCGGCTGCAGGGTGAACGACATTTCCTTCTGATCGTGAAAATCAAAAGGCAGCAGCACCTCCGCCACGAAATCCATCGGCGGATATTGATACCACGGCCGCACCAACCGCTGATGTGTGTTCAACGTCTCGTAACCGTCCTTGCGGATGATCACGTCATAATCACCATACCACGTGAAATCCACGTCCACCGGCGAGGTGCCCACCGCTTGGTCATTGAGCACGACCTCCGCCCCCTGCGGATCAGTCTTCACCGTTACCGTCCGCCGCACGCAGCCGACCATCAGCAGCCCGCCGAGCAGCAACAACGTCATCACCAGCCGCCTGTCCCATCTCGCGTATTTCACGGATTCACCTCGATAATCTCCGCAGTAGGTCCCGCCGTGTCCAGAATGGCCACGCTGCAGATACCGCTAACCCAGCCGCAACATTCCCCGGGATTAAGATACAACTTCCCATCCCGGATCTCATTAACCTGCTCGTGTGTATGTCCGCCGATGATGATGTCCGCCGCGGCAATATCCTCCGCACTAAACCAATCGAAAGCGTGATGCATCAACACCGACCGCCCCTCAATCTTCAACTTCAGCGGACCGTCATCGATCTGCGGCAACACCTTTTTCAAACCGGTCCGCTCACCGTCATTGTTACCATAAATCACGTGCAGCGGCCCGCTCCAGTTCAACAATCGCTTGGCGGCAAACGGCGCTACCAGATCACCGCCGTGCAGGACCATCTGCACCTCACGCTGCTTGAACAACTTCAAGGCCCGATCGATTGCCGGCAGGCGATCATGCGTATCAACCAATACACCGACCAGCATGGGCGAACTCCTTTCCGTATTCGACGAACCGCTCGTGGCCGCAAATGTTTATAATCGGCACTCACCCCGCCGACAAGTAGCATATTGTAGAGGCCAAGCCCCCACCCGAAAAGTGAAAACGATCCATAGACGATAACCCGCCGCAGCCCTTTCTTTCGCAACTGACATTGTGCGCCCCCATTTCCACGGCTAAAATCAAACCATCGGCCGACAACTCGACAGGAAATACTGTTTGCATGGACCCAGCAATCAACCAGGATTATCGCCAGAACCGCCGGTTATCGCTCAGACGGCATCTGAACCATATTATCGCCGGCCTACTGATCTTTGCAGGCTTGGCCTACATCACCCTGCCTCTTTGGCTGCCCGGAAGCTGGATCGTCCGCCGCCTGAAGGATCAGCTATCCAATGATCTGAATCGCCGCGTGGAAATCGGCCAGTTCAATATCAGCTGGACGGAAGGGGTTATCCTGGAAAATTTGACCGTTCATGCCCGCTCTCATTGGCCGAATCCCTATCTTGCCAAAATCGAAAGGGTCCATTGCCCATTCACTCCCCTGACAACTTTACTCACCGGCCAAGTGGATCAAATCGAAATCAGCCGACCGCAGCTATGGATCGCCGTCGATAATAAAGGCCGAACCAACGTCGATGATCTTGATGAATTGAAAATCGATTCGCTGCTTTCGCTGAATTACCGTGGCCGCCGGGCCGCTTGTCACGTGTGGACACCGGGCGTGCAACAAACCTTCCGCCTGGATCACGCTCAATGTCACCTGGAAACCGCCACCGGTCGCTTGCGCGTGGACGGAGTGGCCCGCGTCTTTCGGGCGCCGGATTCCAACCTGCCCGGTGTGGGGCGGTTTATTTTCGACGCCGGCATCTTCGTGCCCCGCCTGAAAAAAGGTGTTCGCCTGCAAGGTGATATCGACCTGGAATGGAACGACCTTGCCCTGGCCGACCTGCCGGTCCCCCTCGCCGCCCGGATCCCCGTCGAACAGGTTGATGGCCTGACCACCGGCCGCATACAAATGAAAGTCCAGCCGGACCTCGCCGTTGATTTCGAGTTGTTCCTGGTCTTTAACG
>CAZMVS010000329.1:0-7647 GCA_964569525.1 uncultured Planctomycetales bacterium | reverse complement strand
GATATTATAGACGTCACTCAAATTATGTGCAATGGATAGAGCGACTTCATCGTTGTGATGCGCCTCGATCAAAACAACATCCTCATACGCAGCCTGTTTCAGACGATGCTGATTCAACTGGCAAGGAGAAAGCAGAAACAAAACCATCCCCGCCTTCGAAACCGGAATATTTGGAGACAACGAATCCGCGTACATTGGTTAGTTTTAGAGCGGTACAGGATTGCCCAAGGAGAGATTATGGTGTTATTGATGCAGGCATGTTGCTGAAAGCTGATGAACAGCAAGTATTTCGTTTTTGCTATAAAAAGGAAGCGTGCGAACGGGTAAAGCCCGAGTATTCCCCGCATTCCGGGTACAAAATCAAATGCCTGAGACAACCTGTAGATGTGGCGGATGCACTTGTGTTTAGATACCGGACTGACAAAATTGACGACTTAAGGCTTATTTTGAAGCTGGATAATCAAACCTTGATTTGGTTCCTAGAGCTTGATCCAAGCCGCGATTGGAAGCGTGTACAGTTGCCGTTGTACAAACACTTTCAGGATAGCACAAAAGGCATATATACAAAAAGTATGCACGCCACAACGTTTGCGCAGGTACCGGAAGGCCAAGACTCCGTGTATCTTGACCTTGATGGGTTTTGGCTTGAGACCACGCCTTTGAATGAGGAGCAGCGTATACGTTATTCAGAAAATATTCAGAGACGCAAGCGGCAATACAAAGCATTAGATGAAAATCTGGAGATCCAGAACCTTGCCACAGCAAAGAAATGTTACCATGCTGGTAAAGATATCCGCTTGGACTGGGATTATGTAAATGCATCGACTGACAAATTAATAATTCCTTTGGACCACCAGTCCTCTTTTTCGATGTATGTCATTGGAAAATATCAAGGATGGATTGAGCCACTCGATAGTCGAGCTAGGGCGATGGACTTTGGAAACGCCGCTCATGAGGGGGACCGGTATGCCTGTGGGGGCAGAATTATACCAGTCAGTGGATCGATAATTGAACCTGGACAGGCGTTCCACCAATTTAAAGAGATGTTTTTGGGGCCCGGCTGCTACAGGTTTTACGTGGAACTTAGAAGCGTTACGAGCGATGTGACACTGTGTGAAGAATCGGTAGAATTTGAGGTGTTGGATGAATGAGGAATATAAGTATATTTGCGGGTGGTGTGAACAATAGAGTGGTGTGTTTTGGGTGCGGATAACAGCTCTCCTAAATCCATAAATGGGAAATACATCAAGGTACCACGGCACAGTATCTGTTATTACCCAAAACAGGCCAGCGATTATCACTACAGAATAGGTCGCTTCGAGGGACCTGAATTCCCGTACATCGAATCGACTCAAAATGATGCAAATCCATGCAATAGAAGTACTCCGGCAGCAGGGCTGGTCATTTCGGTGGATCGGTCGGGAGCTGGGTATTCATTACGATGCGGTGCGGCGGTATGTTCAATGGGCGAAGGACGGGGCGTCCGCTCATCCGTCTTTGACGGTTGGACCTCATCGAGCAGCACCGGACACAGGCCCAATTCTGCTCCCAGATCACTGACGCAATTCATGGAAGTCATGAGGCAAGTGGTGGTTGCGTAGCGAGACCCGCGGCTTCTGAAACCGCAGGTACGCTTCTAACCCGTTAATCATTGCTGCTGATGAGCTGACCTGTTTAATTGATAAACTGTTATATATCTCGTGACGCAATCGCGATGATGCTGAGTATTGCGCTTTTTGGAAAAATCTGTTATATTAAAAGTAATGATCGCTGACGCGGTGCTGACAGCGTGTTGGGGGTACAATTAGGGATAGCGTAATGGGCTACCCTTTACTACACTTATAGCCTGTGAAATGTGAAGATTTCACAGGCCTTGTTGCATTTGTGTAATTTTGTAAGCTCTTTGGTGTTAATCGTTTATCGTTTGCTGCGAATTCTGAGGATTGTTCGACATGCAGGAGGTCACAGGTTCAAGTCCTGTATCGCCCAGTTCCTACCTTCTTATGGCTCCTGAATTTACGAGCCGTCATCTTCCCGCCGACGTTTTCCAGAATTGTGGCGTGATCGCTGAAACCTTCGATTACCATGTCAGTCATGTGGCATAATTATGTGTTTTGTTAATGCCGATGGCGGCAGGTGCGCAGACGCCGTCGTACCTTCGTCACTCTACTGATCACCTGTTCTCCTGTCCCGGAGCACCGGGACTATTCACGCCCGAAGGACGCGGTCATCATGTGGGACCATTGGCTAGAGCATTTTCAGAAAAAGTGTAGCGGTCGAAACGTTTGTTTAAGGCCGAAATCGAGCGTTTTTCGTATGCAAAACCGCTACATAAAACCTTAAACTGCTGTAGTGGGTGATAGTTTTGTGTTGCGCACGAAGAAACCACGCTCGTCACCAGTGTGATCGATGGCGAGCGTGGCTGATTATTTTGAGGCTTTCAGATATAGGTAAAGGTGATCAAGGCAAAAAGGGTTACGCTCGACGTCTTCTCTTCAACAACATCAACCCGCCAAACAAGACCAACCCCAGACTCGACGGTTCAGGGACTTCGGAGGCGACACGGAACCCGCTGACGTCGTCCTCGTAGTACGGGGAGTAGGTGCCGTCGAAGTCCCGGTAGGAGGACGCGAGGTAGCCGTCGTCGATGCTGCACGACCCGCCCCGCAAACCGCGATAGGAACCGGTCCCGTAGTCACCACTATAATACGGGCTTTCCATCCATTCAAAGACGTTGCCCATCATGTCGTACGTGCCGTTCAGTTCTTCGCTTCCGCTGCCGACATCCCACGGACCATAGGGGTCGGTGGCGTAGTCGTTGTCCCAGTAATTCCAGCCCGTCCCGCTCACCCCGTCGCCCTGGTGCAGCGTGTCGCCCGGCTTGGTCGCGTAGGTCTGTAAATTTGTCCCATTCCAGTAGGCGGCCTTGACCCATTCATCTTCAGTGGGCAGATAATAGAAGGCATCCTTGTGGCGATAGAGATTCGTCCCGTTATCCGCTTCCGATGGCAGCCAGGTATCCAGCGCATAATCACTCTGGCCCTGCGTGCCGGTAAACTTGTAGGCCGCGTGATACCCCTTGCTGGTATTCAGCCAGTTGACAAATTGAGCCGCCTCGTACCAGCTTACTGCGCCGGTCGGCACGTTCGTACCGGTCCAGTAGGGATCACAATAATACCCGCCATCCGCACCGGTGACCGGCACGCCCAGCTCGGCCTTGAACTTGTTCCACTGGTCGTTGGTGATCTCGAAAGTACCCATCCGATAATCGTAACCTGGATCGGTGTAGTCACTCACGCCTACACCGGCCGTGAAGTTCTCGTCCTGAGCACCAGCTGTATTGGTGGACCGGGTGACTCCTGGGTTAGCTGTGAGTGTTACGAAATCAATCGAGAACTGGTTTGCCCCTGTACCGAATACATCCGCCGAAGCCGATACATTGAGAACACCCATTATCGCCGCGCAGACATAGACATATACACCTTTAAGCATTTTCGTGTCCTCCTGTTAGACATAGATTAATTAATGTGTAAACCGCGCGTGAGAAATCACACGCAACAGAAATTGCGGAAAGACAAACTGAGTTGTCTGGATGGGTTGAAAGTCGTTTTTCTTTCAAGCGAGATTGCTCCCGCTTCTTGTCCCCTCTTTCCCTGATATCTTTTGAATGTAAGGGAGGAGAAGGTAAGAATCAAGACAAAAATGCGAGTTTAACAGGAATTTTACTGAAAATCGGTCGGGTGTGTTGTAGATACATCACAGCATGTCCGGCCTTTTCTTTTGCGCAAACACTGAAAGGAGTGTGTCTTATGCGTATCAATCCATTTGAAAGCCAGTTGGAAAAACTGGCCAGAACGTTGACCGAGCAGTTCATGAAAAAGGACCTCGGCAAGCAGGGGTTGTTGAATGTTGTTGAAGATGCCCTGATTGAGCGGCGGGCCATGCAGCGCTGGCCGGGAGTACGCCGTAAACTGGATATAATGTTTCAGCCGATTCGGGGGCGGATCGTAAAGTTTTTCGAGCAACGCGGACCGTTCGATCGCTTCTGCACCGCGGTTTACCTGGTGCTGTCTCATCACAAGAACCTGCTCGGTCTTAACCGCGAACTGATCGGTTACGAAGGGCTGCTGGATCTTTCTTTCTCCACTATTTCCAATTCTACGGCTAATCCAATGGCCTTTATGCCCGGATGGGAGTATGATTTTGACGTGGGAACTTAAAGTATAAAAAAGGTATAAGAGCATATTTATGGAAACAGCTCCTATCAAAGTCAAACGTTGGCGGCAACGTTTCGAACCCGACGATCGGCGGGTCATCGCCCGGTATTTTAACCTGACCGAGGTAACCCGCATGCGGGCGGTCGTGGAGCGTGTACTCCGTATGGATGAGGCCCAGGTCGATCGCGAGTTGAAACGAGTAACTCGCGATTTCGCCCATCGCCATGTTCGCCTGGCCGACGTCTGGGAGGATCACTTCGAAGAAGTCGCTCAGCGAGTTATTATCCCTCCCGATATATCGCGAAACCGCCGACACCTGATCGGCGCCTACTTCACTTTGGAGTATTCCATCGAGGCGGCCGCCTTGTTTAATCCCTCCATCGTTCCCAATCACGATCAAAGCGGCCTGCCTGGCGGGGCCCTGCGTTTCCTTATGAGCCTCCGGGCGACCGGCGAAGGCCATGTTTCCTCTATCGTCTTTCGCACCGGTATTATTTACGCCGATGGAACCCTCCAATTTGATCTCGCCAGCCCCTTTGCCCGTAGCCTTAAGCCCTTACGCGATATGCGATATGACAAGGAAACCTTTTTCTATAAGGTCATTGAGATCGGGGCCTACAACCAGTTGGCCGGCGATATCCTTGACCGCTTGCCTGATGCCTTCAACTACACGCAACTCGAAGAAGCGACCAAGGACATCCGCCAGGATCATACCCTTCCCGGCGAGCAACATAAAACCGTGGCCGACATGCTTTGGCTGGCCCGTTCCAATTACGTGCTGGAATTATCCCCGGACAGTAATCCTTCCGAAGTGGTCATCTTTCCTACGACCGAAAACCAACGAAAGGGAATCGAGGACATGCGCCTCGTCCGTTTTACCGAAGACGACGGTTCCGTGTGCTACTACGGAACCTTTACCGCTTACGATGGCGTCAATATCCTGCCTCAACTTATGGAAACCCGCGACTTCCAGCGAATCAACATTATGAACCTCTCCGGTCGCTTCGCCATGAATAAGGGACACGCCTTGTTTCCCCGCCGGATTAAGGGGTGGTACGTCATGAGCGGGCGGGTGGACGGCGAAAATCTTTATATCATGCGCTCCAAGAATGTGCACTTCTGGAACGATGCGGAAATGGTCCAGATGCCCAAGCAACCTTGGGAATTGGTCCAGATCGGCAACTGCGGCTCACCCCTGGAAACGGAACATGGCTGGTTGCTTTTAACCCACGGCGTCGGTCCTATGCGCCGCTACTGCATCGGCGCTTCTTTGCTGGATCTGGAAAATCCCTGCCGGGTGATCGGCCACTTGAAAAAACCGCTGCTTGCCCCTGTGGAAAAGGAACGTGACGGTTACGTGCCTAACGTGGTCTATTCCTGCGGCGCTCTCCTGCATAATGATACTCTCATCATCCCCTATGCCATGGCCGACTCCGCCACCAGTTGCGCCTCGGTCAGCGTATCCGAATTAATCGACCACCTGCGCAAAGGTTGAACGCGCGGGCTGCAAAACGTCAATTCAAAAAGAGGTGGAATAAAGCGGCCGGTGTGCACGTTACAATTCGCAGATGGTTTGCTCGGTCAACCGGGTTTGCCGACTGTTGCCGCCCGGTGTTTTTGAATGATTTCCTTGGCCTGTAGCACATGCTCGGGATGCAAACTGTCGGGTACCTTGTCGAAGCCAATGGCCTCTCCCACCATGTAGCGGGCGCACTGCAGGCAGTTGTGAGTGCAGTATTGCATCTGGTAGTTGGCCATCAATGAGCGCAATTTGTCTATCTGCCACTTGCGATACGCCGCACTGGCGACCTGGAAAGATTCAAGCTGGTTGCTGAAATAATTACAACGCTCAAGGTATGGACACTGGGCCATCCCGTTTTCCCCCGCCAAAACAGACTTCTCCATTTTTCTATATACAATACCTGTCAAAGTCCAATAATCATGCCCTTGGTATGTATTGTGACAACTGTTTCGGAGTAATCCGGCTCACTCATATCGCTTTTAAGTAATGACAACTTCTTTATCGGGCGGTTTTTCGAATTACATATATGTAGAATACCTCGTCTTAAAATCACCAGCCATAATATTTTCTGCGGTACAACATTCCCGCCAGTTCGCGCATGTCCGCGATCCTGTCGGTTTCGTCCACGATCTCCTCGCCCAGCAAGGTTTCAATGGCGTCTTCCAGCGTGACCCCCCCGGCGTTGCCGCCATATTCATCGACGGCCAAAAATATCTGCTCCGACCGCTGCATAAATACGTTCAACGCTTGCCGGACGGAAGCGTTTTCAGGAATTGGATGGATCGGATCGGCCAGTTCTTCCAACTTACGTTCTCCTTGGCCGGCGCGCAAGGCTTCGTAAATATGATGCCGCAAAACCACGCCGGTTACGTCGTCCGGATTTTCGCCGAAGACCGGAATTCGCGAAAAAAGCAGGCCCTCAGATTCGGAGATCGCCTGGCTCGCGGTGAGATCTTTTTGGAGCATGAAAGTGACGCTACGGGGGGTCATTATTTTTTCCACGGGGATTTTGTGCAGTTGGAGCAGATTGGAAATGACCTTGGTCTCCTGCTGGGCCAGAGCGCCGGCTTCTTCGCCGAGTTCGGCTACCATGGCGATCTCGTCCCGGGTAACCGAGGGGATTTCCTGGCGACCGCCGATCAGGCGGGATAAGGCCTGAAAACAAATCACCAAGGGAAAGGTCACAATGATCATGGCCTTGATGACGTACGCGGTGAAGCCGGCCAATCCGACGCAGTAAACCGCACCGACCGTTTTGGGAATGATCTCGGAAAAGACCAGTATCAAAAGGGTTAAAACGGCACTGACGACGGCAACCCATTCCCGGCCGTACAGAGCCAAGGCCTGGGCGCCAACGCCGGCGGCCCCGACGGTATGGGCGATAGTATTGAGGGTCAGGATGGCCGCCAGGGGCCGATCAATGTTCTTTTTCATTTCGTCCAGCAGCCGACCGCTGGCTCGGCCTTCCTTCAGTAAGAGGGAAACACGAGTTGGCGGGATCGACAGGATCGAAGCCTCGGTTAGAGAGCAGAGAAAGGACACGCCCAAGGCCAAAAACAGGTAGAACAACAGCAGGGACATACCAGGGATCTCCAAAAAGGTCCAAGAAAGCGCTTGCGGAAATAGACCCGGGCACAGCTATTTGGGCTGGCGATCGGGAAGTAAGACCGGAAGGTACCCGGCTTGTTCCAGCTCGACAAGGTTTATTCCTGGTCGGCGGGGGGATTCTGAGTGTCTTCGGGTTCCTCGGTTTCCATGGGGGAGGGGGTGAGTTGGCCGGTTTCGGAAAGCTGGAGTTTCTGGACTTTGGCTTCGGCGTCAGCGAGCATTTTTCGGCATTGCTGGATTAATTTCATGCCTTTTTCGTACTCGGCGATGGATTGCTGGAGGCCGATCTTGCCCTCCTCG
>CAZMVS010000328.1:0-1524 GCA_964569525.1 uncultured Planctomycetales bacterium | reverse complement strand
GCCGCCCATTAAATCCATCCTGCTCCCCGAACATGGCTACGCCTTCCTGCGTTTCAAAACCAACACCGATTATTGGCATTCCGACGCCCGCTGCGCGCTCCTGAATTTCGGCCGTAGCGACGTGCATTGCCACATGGACCGCCTCGGCCTGATCCTCTTCGGCCGAAAAACCCAATGCCTCTCCGACGTCGAAGGACGGGCCACCGTTCCACACGCCTTCAGCAGCAAAATTCAACGCGAACTAAACCGCGGCGGCCTCAGCCAGAATACGGTCATGATCGACGGCCGGGATCAATCCTTTAATCCCAAACCGCTGCGCCTGATCGAATACCGTGAACTGCCCGCCGAAAAAAGAGCCACCGCCGCAGACCTTAGCGGCATTCTCTATAAAAACGTACGTCAAATGCGCACCATCGCCATGAACGAAAATTACGTCCTCGACGTCTTCCAGGTGGATTGCGACAATCAACAGCGCCAAATCGATTGGATCATGCACCTCCTCGACCAAAGTGCCGCCCCTGATCAATCGACCGACGAACTTTTGCAACAAGCCGATACCTTTGAACTGCCCGACGAAGGGGCCTGGAAATGGCTGCGCAATGGGAAATCCCTACCTGTCACTGACAGCTTTAAACTTGGATGGCACAACGAAAAAGCCCACCTTCGCCTGTTCATGCTCGATACTCAGGCGGACAAAGTCATCCACCTTGGTTATCCCGAAACCGACCAGCCCAACGCCCAAACCATCCCCATGCTCATCGTACGCAAAAACGCCTCCACCGCCCGCTTCGTCGCTTGCTGGATCCTCGACGAAAATATTGAACGGGTAGAACTCCGCCATACCGGCCGACGCAACAAACACCTGCTCTACGAAGTACGCATCGACAACCGGACCTTTACCCACCGCATCCCCGACCTCACCTTATGGTAATATAGATACATAAAAATCATCCAACGCGGCCAAAACTCACTTTGGAGTGCGGCAACTTTGCCGCCGCATTGGATACTTTGGAGCGCGCCGGCCCCGACGCCGCTTTGGATATTATGGACTGCGGCGCCTGCGACACCGCTTTCTATTGCCGATTGTCATTTCGAACGAGGAAAAAACAATCACTGATTGTTTTGACCGAAGTGAGAAATCTTTAAATCTTACGGCCTTATTTCTCCCGGTGCGCCGGGTGAGAAATCTTTTAACTCCCCCTTTCCTGATGTCTCAAAATTCAGCCTGGTAGCGCAGGCTCAGCCCGCCTTATGTGTCTGTTCCGTTTTTCACTTCAACAACGAAACACCGGCCGTGTTGTCCGATTGAGTCGGGGAACAGGGTAAATTGATCCTTCATGGGAGGTGTATTATGCGTATATGCAATATTCTCGAACCGATTTCCGGGAATTACCGACAACGACGGACTGCGTTTCACAATTCAAACCTGTTATCAAATCTCAAGCGTAATCCGTATCGTTCGGAACACCGTGCGTGTTCCCAAATAGAATTCGTGAGGCGATTATCAAATAACTCCACCCCCAC
>CAZMVS010000327.1:0-5893 GCA_964569525.1 uncultured Planctomycetales bacterium | reverse complement strand
ATGCGGGGGGCGGGGGGGGTGGAGCTCCGGGGGGGGGGCCGGCGCGGGGCCCCCGCCACTTACGCTCCCCAGAAAGGGGCCACGCCGGCGCAGGTCAAGGTGCTCGACGCCAACCTGGCCTACTTGGCGCGGTTAATCAAAAGGGACTTGGGCATCGATGTCAGCGAAGTGGCCGGGGCCGGTGCCGCCGGCGGACTGGGCGGAGGTTTGTTGGCCTTCTTCGCAGCGAATCTCGAGTCCGGAGTGCAACTGGTTCTCGATGAACTCCGCTTTGCCGAGCGTATTGCCGATGCCGACCTGGTCATTACCGGGGAGGGTAAGATCGATTCTCAATCCATGATGGGCAAGGTGATCGAAGGTGTCGGCCGAACGTGTCAGCGAGCACAAGTGCCGGTCATCGCTTTAGGTGGCGCCATCGGGGAAGGGGCGGAAAAAACGCTTGAGGTGTTACAAAGCTATTACTGCATCAATCCGCCGGAGCTGCCGAAAAATGAGGCTTTCGCTCGCACCGCCGAGGCCTTGGTAGAGACGCTGGGTTCAATCCTGCCTGATATCCCACTGCGCGAGAGCAAACGATAAAAAGTTGATTCACCCGCCCGGATCGGGTGTAATCACGCTTTCCGTTTGTACAACCATGGTTTGAATAACAGCGAGAACAGCGATGGATTATTTTACCTATCAACAAGGTGAGCTTTACTGTGAGCAGGTCCCGGTACGGGCCATTGCCGACGAATACGGCACCCCTGCTTTCGTTTATTCCGCCCGGACCTTGGTGGAACATTACGATCGGCTGGCCGAGGCTTTTGCCCCGCTGAATCCGATCATCTGCTTTTCGATCAAGAGTTGCCAGAATTTGCATATTGTCCGCCTGTTGGCCCAGCGCGGGGCGGGGATGGACGTGGTCAGTGGCGGCGAATTGTACCGGGCCCGACAGGCCGGCGCGGATATGGCCAAGGTGGTCTATGCCGGCGTGGGCAAAACCGATCGTGAAATCAACGAGGCCATCGACGCGGGCATCGGATGGTTCAATATCGAATCCGAAGCGGAATTAGCCAACGTCATTCAACTGGCGGAAAATCGCGGTGCGCAGGTGCGGGCGGCCTTGCGAGTGAATCCCGACGTTGATCCCAAAACCCATCGTCATACCACGACGGGGAAGAAAGAGACCAAGTTCGGAGTGGATATCGAGCGGGCCCGGCAGGTATTCCATCAGTACGGCAAAAATGAGCACGTGCACTTGTGCGGGATTCACTTGCACATCGGCTCGCCGATCAATTCCGCCCTGCCTTACGTGGAAGCGATTCATAAGGCTCTGCGACTGATCGAACAGCTGCGGAGCGACGGTTACACCATTGACACCCTGGATATCGGCGGGGGCTTCGGAGCGGACTATGAAACCGACCAGGCACCGCTGGCGGCGGACTATGCCGAGCAGATCGTTCCCCTGCTTAAAGACCAGGGTTTGCAGGTGATCCTGGAACCCGGCCGGTCTATTACCGCCAATGCGGGTATCCTTTTGTCTCGCACGCTGTATGTAAAACAAAGCGGCAGCCGTAATTTCGTAATCATCGACGGGGCCATGACCGAGTTGATTCGCCCGGTCCTGTATGATGCCTTTCATTTCACCTGGCCGGTGGCTCCCGGCAAGGATCTGATTCCTCAGCAGCGGCGGGCAGACCTTGATTTGCCGGGTTTGATCGAGACCGACGTGGTTGGGCCGGTGTGTGAAACCGGGGATTGCCTGGCCAAACAGCGGAAGTTGCCACCCCTGCAGCGGGGTGATCTGTTGGCGGTTTTCGCCGCCGGTGCTTACGGCTTCGTAATGGCCAGTCATTACAATTCCCGGCCGAACGTGGCGGAAGCCCTGGTGGAAGGTAATCGCTATCAATTAATTCGCCGGCGGGAAAGCTACGAAGACTTGGTTGCCGCAGAGCAAAATCTTTAATGGCAAGTATTCATTGCCTCGGTCCGCATTTTTCTTAACGCACAATTAGCGCATAAAAAGACCCATGCTTAGCGCGCCATGGGTCAAGGATTAATCTTCTTTCCTGTTTACTTTTACTCGGCCGGCTTGCGGAGCACGTCAAGCAGCCGATCCACGGTAGCGGAAACTTTCTCTTCGGTTTCGTAAGTCCCGTTTTCAATGGCTTCCTTAATGGCCGCCACTTTATCTACCCGAATGTCGGTATTCGGCTCAAGCGTACTCAACGCTTGGGCCATTTGGGAAATCTCTACCCGGTCCGCGGAAGGGTAGGATTGGTCCTGGGTTGGCTTTTTCTCAACCCGCCTTGTCGATGTCTCGACGGGCCGCGCCACATTATTAATCGGAGGAATGTCGCTCATTACGAACCACCTTGACCGGTCGGCTTCGAGCCGGCTCTCCAATCGCCTGACTGTGGACTGACCGTCCTGTGAACTAAACCTAACTTACTGTACCGCCGATAGATAGCCTTACTTCACGCTACGGGCACAGTACACCCTTCCCCATTTTTGGGCATTCCTCCATGAATCGCCGCTTATGCTCTGTCGTGAACCCGTTGTAGCGTGAAGGCTGCTCCATCAGCCCGGAAGTTGGTGCTGCCGCACCAACCCTATTATCGACGAGACTCTCGGACCTTCTGCAGCATTTTCGCCTGCGCAAACAGGTTTTATAGGAAGAAAAATTTCAACATCTAGTGGCTTAATATACACTAAGCACTAAATGTAGTATCAGGAATGGTGATTAAGCCGTGACTTTAAGCGGCCTCAGTCCGTGGCCGCCAATTCCAAGGCCTCGCAATGGCGGCGATCACGCTCAAGTTCCTTCAATTGATGAAGATACGCCAGTAGATCGTCCTCGGTAAAGTTCTCGAGAAAATCCTCATCCGCAGAGCGGTTGATCTGGCGAATCTGGTTGATCATTTCGCGTTTGGTCATGACATAGACCCCTGCAAACATGGGTTTGGCAAACAAAAAACAATGGCCGATAATTTCCGAATGTATCTATCGGCCTGTGGGAACAAACACTTTAAGTCGAGTATTCACATAAACTTGCGCTGCATAAGGCGGTTTTTGCGCAAATTGCACACTTGTTATCGGGCTTGGGTGAGAAGAGGGTTATCTTGCCAAAAAAAGGGGGCAAAAATTGCGCTGCCGGCTTTTCCAGAATTGTGAAATTCATCGTCAGGTCGGTCTTTAGCCGCAAAGAAAGCCTCTCTTCCGCAAACCATTGGTGATTCAAACAGCTCATGGGGCTGAGATAATCCGGAAGTGATCCATTTGGGAAAGATCCAGAATTTCGCCTCCGCATTGCCCCTCATCGTGAAGTATTTGAACTACAGGGCGAGCCTGCTGATCCGGATTGGCCCGCAACACCCGTGCGGATTGACCATCGTTGAGCCGGACTTCGCTCCCGACAGGAAACAGACCAAGGGTGTTCAAGAAAGCTTCGACGGTTTTCCCCTCGAATTCTTTCCCCTGTACACCATCCAATATCGTTTTCACCGCCGTGTAAGGTTTCATTGCTGGTCGCCAAGGGCGAGGCGAAGTCATGGCAATGTAAGTGTCCGCGACGGCTGCTATATGGGCCAGTGGATGAATCATGTTGGTGTGGAGATGCTCGGGGTATCCGTTACCGTTCGGCCGCTCGTGGACCTGAAAGGCGATCAGCCGGGCAGCAGGGGACAAATCCCCCACGCCCTGCAAATAATTCAAGGTATATCGCGGATGGTGTTGAACGGCACGCTTTTCACCGGGCGTTAATACGCGAGGGGCTTGAATAATGGAGCGCGGTATGCCCATCATCCCCGTATCGTGCAGTACCCCCCCCATGCCGACTTCCAATATCGCTCGTCGATCCAGACCCATCTGGGCGGCTACGGCCATGCACAACAGGGATACGTCCAGGGCGTGGGTAACCAGTACCCCGCGCCGTTTGATTCGCCCGCCGATCAAGGCCGGCACCAGGTCAGCATCGGGGGTGATGACATCCATAAAGGGGATGATGATGTTGCGCACTTCGATCAGCGATACGGTTTGATAAACGGCGAGGGCTTTATAGATGTTGGAGAGTCCACCCAGGGATTGGGCATGTAATTGTCGGGCTTTTTGCAACTCGCGGGGGAATACTTGATCGTCAATTTTCGGCCGATGTCGATTCGATTGTACTTGCAAAGGCCGGTGTTTGATCAGTTCACCGAGCAGCAGGTCGTCCGTCGGTGTTTCTGGTGAAATCGACGATCCTGTATTTTTATTCAGCCTGTGAAAGCCGGTATCGATTTGTCGGCCGAAGCTTTCAGTATTGTCAGACAAAGTCGAGGCGCGGCGGAAGGGCGTATTACTTTCGAATCTTGAACGATGGGAAGGCGAAGCGTCGGGTAGCGTCTTGGTCGCCAACTGGGCGTCTGTTTCCTCAAGGTAATCCGCAGGCCAATCGGTTCCACCGTACAGGCCGTGGTCAGAGATGGCGGTCAGGACAGCCGCCTCTTTTTCGCCCAGCCGTTTCCCTGCCGACAGCAACAGCCGATCCGCCTGGTTGTACAGGTGACCGGGCAGTTCGAATCCCGGTTGAAGTAACTCTTGCCTGACGGGTTTTTTCATTTCCTGTTGTCTCCCGACCAACGGCCGATAAACCAACGCGCACCATACTTGTCCAGCGCAAAAGTATTCGGCGTACATCAGTTAACTCGGTTGGCGGCGACTCGGGCTTTACGGAAGAGGGTTCCGCAGGAATATTTGGCGGGATACATTGACCTTGTGGAACACGAGAAGGCCGATAAAAACTTGGATTCGGCGTTTCTTGCGGGTATGGGAGGCTTTGCCTATGATGACCTTTCATTCAAGGAAAGGAGAGAAAAATGGCCGTGCATAGTGAAACTCCCGGTGCGGTGGAGTTGGCCCGGATGATTCGCGACATTCCCAACTTTCCCAAGTCGGGCATCCTCTTCAGAGACATTACGCCATTATTGCAATCGCCGGCGGGGCTTTCCCTGGCGGTCGAATTTCTAACCCAGCCCTTTCGCAGCGCACACATCGATATCGTGGTAGGAGCCGAGTCGCGCGGATTTATCTTCGGCACGGCGGTAGCCCGGAATCTTTCCGCCGGTTTCGTTCCGGTTCGCAAGCCGGGGAAATTACCGGCCGAGAAAAAATCCCTCACGTATGATTTGGAATACGGCCAAGACACCATGGAAATTCATGCGGATGCAATTCGGCCCGGCCAGCGAGTGTTGATGGTGGATGACCTGCTCGCAACGGGGGGGACTATGCAAGCCTGTTGCGAACTGGTGGAGCAGTTGGGGGTGGAAATTCACGGTATCGCCTTTTTAATCGAGCTGTGTAATCTCAAAGGCCGGGAAAAGCTGACCAAGTATAACATTCATACGGTACTGAGCTACGATTAACGTAGTGAAAGATTAACCGCATTTCGCAACGGCGATTTTCTGGAAAGGTTGGCACTCTTGGCGGCCCTGTACTGGTCCATAGTCAGTCTTGTTTTCGGCGGCTGCATCGGCAGCTTCCTGAACGTGGTTATATACCGCTGGCCGCGAAACCTGTCGTTGCGTTATCCCAAACGTTCGTTTTGCCCCGCCTGTCAAAAGCCGATTGCCTGGTACGACAATATTCCCGTAGTCAGTTATCTGCTGTTGGGCGGACGCTGTCGGCATTGCAAAAAAGGCATCGCCCTTCGTTACCCGCTGGTGGAGTTGGCGACCGCCTTTGTGTTCCTTTTGACCTTTGACGCCCTTTTCATCGCCCGGCTACGGACGGGCATCGGCCTGTCGCCCAACGATTGGATCATGTTGATCGCCCATTGGATTCTATGGGCGGGAATGATCGTCTTGGCGGTGATGGACCTGGAAGCGTACCTGGTGGACATTCGTATTACCTGGTTTATTGCTGCCGTCGGGGTGTT
>CAZMVS010000326.1:0-4554 GCA_964569525.1 uncultured Planctomycetales bacterium | reverse complement strand
CGGCCGACGTTCTGGGCAAAATCGAAGGTTTCTTCCAACCGGCCGTTCACCTTCAATTCCAGGCACCCCTGTTCCGTGTTGACGTGGACGGCGATTTTCTTGCGGGAGTTAAAAAGCGGGCCAATAACCGGATCCTGATAAACAAGGATGCCCTGGGCGGATATTTCAAAAAAGTTTTGACGAAGCTTTTCACGAATTTTCTCGGAATCCGGCTGCATTTGCCACCCCTGTAATTAAAGTTAACAAATTAAATTGAAAGCGTAATAAATTATATCCTTCACGATTTTAAACACGCAAATCAGTGGAAGGTTGCAGCAAACGCCGGCACGAACCCCGCTTGTTTGATTTTTCCCTGGCAGGAATCAAACATCAAGCACAGTTCTCAAAAGAAATTATGCATAGTAATTCGGCTGACTGCGGAGGATTTCCATCATGGCAACGAGATTTTCCGGCGGGACATCAGGGGGCACGCTGTGGGAGGGGCTGAAAATATAGCCTCCATCGCGGCCCAGATCGATGAGTCGGCGGGTTTCCTGTCGCACTTCATCCAAAGTACCAAAGGGCAGAATCCGCTGGATGGACATGCCGCCGTGGAAGGCCAGTCGGCCGTGGTACTGTTTTTTGATGGAATGGGTGTCCATGACCTCCGGCTGGAAGGGATTAAACATGTTCAAGCCGATCTCCACCAAATCATCGAACAATTCAGCCACACAACCACAGGAGTGCATACAAACGTATTTTCCATGCTCGCGGACGGCAGCAAACATGCGGGCCAGGCGGGGTTTGATAAACCGCCGCCAGTGTTCAAGGCCCATGATCAGGCCTTTTTGTGAGCCATAGTCATCGCCGAAATAGACGGCATCCACACCAAGAGCACAAGCCCGGCGGATCTGTACCAAGTTATGCTCGGTAATCGCATCGAGGAGGCGATCGACAAAGGCGGGATTTTCGATCATATCCATGAGCAACGCGCTCATGCCCCGCATGGTCCAAGCCCGCTCATAAAGGGAGAAACCGAGCATATAACGGCTGAAGAGGTCGGGACGGGCCTGAAGCTGCTCGGACATGCCTACATACCAAGCGTCCTGATTAGCGTCAGGCCATTGATAATGGTCCAGATCGGCAGGTTTTTGGATCGGCCATTCGAGAGGCGTGCCTATATCCCGGTCCACGGAGCGGTCCCAGATCACGCCGTATTGATCACGGAAGAGATTTTCGTCGAGTTGTTCAAAACGTCCGATAGCAGAACCCAAATCGAGGAAATGAGATTCGATAAACGCGTCCAGACTTTCCCCGCCAATATGCGCCTGCAGCTTTTGGGCGCAGATTTGAGTCATGTCCCAGGCCCAAGGGGTGTAGGGTGGGGGACGAAAAGCCAATGATTCCAGTACTACTTCGCGCTTATTCACAGGGTTAATTTACCCCATTTTCCTTTCCTTTTGAAGAAGAGAAGGTAAAGATTATTTTCTCCAAAAAGAAACAAATGACATCGCTGCGCATCTTATGGTAGAGAGATGGCGTTATCGGGCCTTCAAATTCCTGTTAAATTTAGATTTAAGGTAGAAAAAACTTGTAATGCAATAATTTTGCGGATAGTATTTTTTTATACTCGAGCTTGGAAAAATAACAGTATTTTTACTTTTTAAGAAGCTTTTTTGTCTTTCTTATAATAAAGAGTTCTTTTTGAGACTTTAAACTGAATGAGAGAGATTTTTCAAAAAGGAGCAAAAGGGTCTTTTTAGGCTTTTTATTGTAAATAAGAGTAAGGGGCGCAGATAGTACAACCAAAGTCGGCGACCGCGATATTTAGCGATTAATTTCGCTTTGGAAGCTTTTTAATCTATCAAGGGGATTTTGGGAATCCCCAAATCATGTATTCAGATTGCCTTTTTATTATTCGTATAGGAGATAAAGATGGGTTTTTCGATCTTCCAGCCACGGAATTCCTCAAAACAAACCGGTTGGGGAGGTAACTTTCGCCGGTTTGCTTTTTTTCTGTCATTGGCCGCTATCTTCTGTTTCTCGGCGGGCAGCGCCCTCGTGGTGGTGGATGACGAAGAGGACAGCACGGAAGAAAACACCCTGGCCACAATGAAAGGGGAGGTTCCATCACAAACGGTTCGAACCGGTCGGAAAGTTCCCGCCCCGGAAAACCTGGTGGATGAAGGGCATTATTACCTTCACTCTTCCGGTCGTCGAATCGGTTTGCATCGGGCGGCCAGCGAAGTCTTCGTGAAATATACGGGCGGGGACGTAGAGGCGGGCTTGTCTTCTTTGCAACAAACGGAAGGCCTCCCCGAGTTAAAAGGCCTGCAGACAATAAGCTTACGCGGAAAAGATGGGTACCATTTGGTACAGGCCGCAGAGAGTGGAAAGACGATTGATTTGTGTGCCGCTAATGCATCGTCGGCTGTTGAATATGTTTATCCGGTGCTAGCTGATCCAATTTCGAAAACGCGCATGATACCAACCGACGAAGTGTTGATGTGCTTACCGACGGGGATGAGTCCTGACACCGTACAGAATGAGCTTGCCGCTGCCGGTTTGCAAGTGGTGCGCAAGGTCAACAGCACCAACATGAACGCCTACCTGCTACGTCTGCTGGATCCCGCGAATAGTGACGCCCTGGCCGCTTCTCAACAGCTGGCCCGAGCAGGAAGTATCATCTGGGCGGAGCCGAACTTCATTCGCGAATTACACAAGTATGATATCCCGGATGATCCTTTATTCAGTTGGCAACAGGGTTTTGAAAATATTGGACAAAATGGAGGTATTACCGACGCGGATGCGGATGTACCGCGGGCATGGGATGCAAGCACTGGCAAAGCTTCAATTGTAGTGGCCATCATTGATGACGGTGTGGATACCGGACATTCAGAATTAAATATCTATACCAACCCGGGCGAGACCGGCGGGGGCCGGGAAAATAATGGGATTGATGACGACGGCAATGGCTACATAGACGACTACCAGGGCTGGGACTTTGCCAACCATGACAATAATCCATCGCCGGTTGGTTGGAATGGTCACGGGACCGGCTGTTCCGGTATTGTAGCGGCGAAGGGAGATAATAACTATCGCGTGGCCGGTGTGGCGTATGATTGTACGATTCTGCCGGTCAAGATTTTTGATGATTGGGGTTGGGCTGCCTCGGACGCGGATATCGGCGAAGCGATCAGTTATGCCGCCCAGTATGCGGATGTCCTCAGTAACAGTTGGGGAGGCGGACTTCCCAGTTCTTTTATTGATCAAGCGATCAGTCAGGCCGCACACCAGGGTCGCGGGGGAAAGGGCTGCCCGGTATTTTTCGCATCGGGTAATTCAGGAGGCGAGTGGTTGCCTGTAAATCTGCCCATGTCCACCTTTGGAATGCAGGGCGATTTCTATGTCGGTTTCTGGTATTGGCAATCCTCTTCTTCCAATCAGGGAGGGGCGGCGAAGATTGATAACGTTCGAATCGTTAGCGAGGACGGGTACACTCATAAAGTTGAGGAGCTGGAACGGGCGGATTTTGAAGGCAGCTTTCCACCGCCAAGTTGGCAACTTTTGCAAAGTCCAAGTGATGCCTATGGTTGGAAACAATCCTCCGATGGTGCGTCACAAGGTTGCGGAGGAGAATATTCCGCCTCCAGTCCCGCGATGGAAGCCGATCAAGTTGTTTACCTGTTGACACCATTGGTGAATTTCGATTATGGCGATTCAATTGCGTTTAATCTCTCTTTAAACATGCCGATGGACGGATGGTTCACCGTTGATCTGATAGATCCCCAAATGGGGCTTTGGGCTTATTGGGGTTTTATGGGAAGCATGTGGTCTATGGACGGGATTTCCTATCCGGCCAGTCATCCGGACGCGATTGCGGTGGGCGGTTCGACCGATTGTGACCGGCGTAGTGATTACAGTCAGTACGGTCCCAAGCTGAACTTTGTTGCCCCGACCAGCGGCGGATGGAATGGTATCGTTACGCTGGATCCCCAGGGAGGTGTAGGTTACACGGACGATGATTACCAGACAGATTTCGGCGGGACATCGGCGGCCTGTCCCTTTGCGTCCGGCGTGGCGGCCTTGTTGCTGTCGGTGGATCCGGAGCAGACGGCTAACCAAGTGCTAGGTCACATGCAGGATAGTTGCGATCAAATTGGTGAATACGAATACAGAAACGGGCGTAATTCATATTATGGTTATGGGCGAATCAATGCGGGCAGAGCCTTGGAATACGTCATTGATACTGATGAGGATGGTTTGCGGGATGTGATTGATAATTGTCCTTACGTCGCGAATCCTGACCAGTTGGATACAGATGACGACGGTGTTGGTGATTTATGTGATCGATGTGCCGGCTTTGATGACAACCACGATTCCGATGAAGACACGATCCCCAATGGATGTGACAGTTGTCCGCATGTTCCGAACCGAAGCCAGGAGGATTCTGATGGCGACGGACGGGCAGACGCTTGTGATAATTGTCCGGCCTTGAGTAATCCGCGGCAGGATGATTACGACGGCGATTTTATCGGGGATCTTTGTGATAACTGTCCGGAGGTTTTCAATCCG
>CAZMVS010000325.1:0-3452 GCA_964569525.1 uncultured Planctomycetales bacterium | reverse complement strand
TCGCCCCCATCCCCGCTCGGCGTCGTTACCGACCACTATTGCTGATCGACATAGCCGTACCCCGGGATATTGATCCCGCCGTCGGCGAATACGACTCGGTTTTCCTCTACAACATTGATGATCTTCAGTCGGTGACCGAAAGCAACCTGGCCCGGCGGCGGGAATCACTGGAACGCTGCCATGTCATCATTGAATCCCATGTGGTCGATTTCATTGAAAAACAATTTCACCGTGATGTCGGCCCTTTGATCGAAGCTCTCCAGCAACGTTTGACTCAGATCGAACAACAGGAATGGCGGCGCATCAAGCCCAAGCTGGAATCCGCTTCCCCCCACGATCAAAAATTGATCGAAGAAATGTTGTACCGCATTACCCGCAAAATCCTACATCAACCAGCCACCATGCTGAATGATTCCACGGACGACGCCGCCAACCTTGCCTATGCGGACACCCTGCGAGCCCTTTTTGATCTAAAGCGGGAGCAGGAAAAGAAAAAGGTTTGATACAGACGATCACTTTCACCACTGTCACCGGTCGTTCCGTTCCATGATTTTGCAATCAAATAATTTTAACAGTCAGGCAGGATAATCTTTTTTTACTTCCCTCTTGTTAAACTGCTTATCAGCGGATTCTCAATCGGGTAGGATAGTGCGTTCCGGAGTTTTATTATTCCGTGCTCCGGGAGATTTCGCTTTGCGATAGGTTCCATATTCAACAAACCCAAATAACAAGCGAGGTGTGCTATGCGGCGAGTTGCAATCATGAGTGTCGCGATGGTGATCATGTTAACCGGTTACTCCCATGCGGAAACAAAACAAGAAGTGATCGGGCCGCGAATGTCGGACGTCGAATTTTTCGCCGCCCTTGACTTGGATCGTCCCGACCTGCAAGAAGTCAAAAAGGCTGTCCAGGGTGGCGACTGGACCGCCGCCAAACATGCCTTTGTCGAGCATCTCAAGCAGCGCAAGCATCCCCGCTGGTTTTTCAGCTGGCGGGACAAACCGGAGAATCCCGACCCCTCAAAAGCTCCCGAAAGTATGCTCAAACGTTGCCAGCGCTATGGCAATAACGAATTGAGCAGTGTCGGCGTCTGGCACAAATTTGGCGACGATATTGATTGGACCTTCAACGCGACCAAAAAAAACAAGGAGGGCTGGACCCGCGAATGGACTTGGCAGTTAAGCCGCCATGGCTATTGGCGCGAACTCGGCGAAGCCTATTGGCAGACGGGGAACGAAGAATACGTCAAGACCTTCGTCCGTCATATGCGCGACTGGATTCAGGATAACCCCGTCCCCATAGAAAAGGTTGACCAGGGTACCGGTTCCCGCTGGCGAACCATCGAGGCCGGCATCCGCCTGGGCCAGTGCTGGACCGAGGCCATCTATCGCTTTCTTCCCTCTCCGAACTTTACCGACGAAGACGTGGTTATGATGGTCAAATCCGTTGCCGAACACGCCCGCTACCTGGTCAAATTCCCCACTGGCGGAAACTGGCTGATGATGGAATCCTACGGCCTGTATAACTGTGGTGCCTTGTTCCCCGAATACAAGGAGGCCGAACACTGGCGGGCGACAGCCATTGGGCGTTTATATGACGAGCTGGAAAATCAGGTCTATCCTGACGGCGCCCAGTTCGAACTGACCACCGGCTACCACCAGGCCACCCTCAAAAATGCCGAGTGGGCCTTGCGCGTGGCCCGCCTCAACGAATACCCCGTGCCCCAGGATTACCTGGACCGCATGGAAAAACTCTACGATTACAACCTCTACATGTCCCGCCCCAACTGGTGCCTGCCGGACCTTAACGACGGGACGGATCGCAACATGCAGGATTACATGGCCACCGCCTATAAGCTCATGCCTCATCGCAAGGATTACCAGTTCGCCGCCACCGCCGGCAAGAAGGGCGTCAAACCAAAGGAAACCTCCCGTCCCTTCCATTACGCCGGTTTCATGGTCATGCGCTCCGGCTGGGACCGCCAGGCCCGCTGGGCTCTCATGGAAGTCGGCCCCTTTGGCGCCGGTCATCAGCACGAGGACAAGTTGCAATTTATCATTCACGCCTACGACAAATACCTGCTGATCGATCCCGGTAATTATTTGTATGACACCTCCAAGTGGCGAAAATATGTCTATCGCTCTTACGCCCATAACGTCATGCACATCGACGGCATGGAACAATATCGCCGCGGCCAGGATTGGAATCGTTACGTTGTCAAAGACGAACCGCTGCCCCATGAATGGCAATCCAACAAGAATTTCGATTACGTCGCCGGTACCTATGGCAAGCGCAAAGAAGAACGTTACAGCTCGGAACATAAACTGCCTGCCGTTTGGACCCGACAGGTGCTGTTCGTAAAGGATCCAAAGGCCAACCAGAAACCCCGTGAATATTGGCTGGTGGTGGATGAACTCATGCCCACCGATGATAAGGAACATCTCTACGAAGCCATGTTCCATATAGACGTGTCGGGCGTGGATGTTCGTGAGGATAACAGCGTCGTTTCCACCGATAAGCAGGGGGCCAACCTGGCCATCGTGCCGGTCGAGGAATCCGCCCTCAAGGTGAAAGTTATCAAAGGCCAGGAAGAGCCGCATGTCCAGGGCTGGACCACCATCGGCCATGACAAGGTAAAAGCTATTCCTACTGTTTACTTCACCCAGAAAAAAGCCGGGCCTACCCGATTCGTGTACGTGTTCTATCCGCTGCCGGAAGGCACGCAGGTACCGGTTGAAAACGTGGAAGTCATTGACACGTCTGACGGCACCACGAAAGTCAACGTAACTTTCGAAGACGGCCAAGTGGATCAATTATCCGTGGGCAAGGAGGTTTCCGTCCGGCGATAACGGGACATAAGTATTTTCACAAAATGCTCTGCAGATTTTGTGTCATTTCGACCCCGATTTATCGGGGGAGAAATCTTAAAGCGGTCGTGGCTGGATTGCTTTGCATGAACCGAATTTGCTCCACAATCTGTTCACAGCATTTTTCTTTTAAGAGATGTCAATGTATAAGCCGCGCTTGTTTTCTGCGCCGCGGATTACCGGTAACATAAGCAATATGTCCCGACAACGCCTGCTAGATTTGTTGGTATATTTCGGCGTCCGCCTGGTGGCCATGTTCATGTTGATGTTCCCCATCGATATGAACCTCAAGACCGCCCGGTTTCTTGGCTGGATCTGGTACCGCCTTATTCCCCGACATCGCGACCGGGCTCGCGAACACCTGCGCATCGCCTACGGCTCGACTTTGAACGATGAGGAAATCGAACGCATCACCCTCCGTTCCATGCAACAGTTAACCATGCTGGTCGTGGAAATGTTCTTCACGCCCCGATTGATCAACCTGTGGACTTGGTCGCGCTACGTGGAACTCAAAAATATCCAACCCGCTCTCGACGTCTTGCTCAGGCGGCAGGGGGCCATTATGGTCACCGGGCATTACGGCAG
>CAZMVS010000324.1:0-4855 GCA_964569525.1 uncultured Planctomycetales bacterium | reverse complement strand
ATGTCGTTGGCCCCGAAAAACAGGGCCAACTGCCCGATCTTCGGCCCCTGGGTTACCCAACTGGCTTGTACGTTGAGCACGTTGTCCAGGAAGATTCGGGCCAGGGCCAATGTTTTCAGATATTCATGCGCGCCGGCCAAATGCAGGTGTTCGCCGTCGGGCGGCTCACTGCTGCCGGCCGAACGTCGTGGAAATCGACCGAGGGGCGTATTCTCCGGTTGGAAAGGCCAACAGATAAACGCGGTGAATCCTCCGGTTTCATCCTGCAGGTCGCGCACGCGGCGGAAGTGTTCAATACGTTCGGCAATTGTTTCGATGTGCCCGAACATCATGGTAATACTGGTGCGCATACCGATGCGGTGCGCCTGCCGCATAACTTCAAGATATTCTTCGGTATTGGTTTTACCGCGACTGATCTTGTTGCGCACCCGGTCGGCCAGGATTTCCGCGCCCCCGCCGGGAATGGTATCCAGCCCCGCCTCCTGTAGGCGAGTCAATACTTCGTGAATACTCATGTTGAAACATTGAGCGAAGGCGAAAATCTCCGGCGGACTGAAGGCGTGCAGATGGATGTTCGGAAAATTGGTTTTAACAAAACACAGCAGTTCCAGATACCAGTCAAAACCGATGATTTCCGGAGGAACCAGTCCGCCTTGCAGCAAGACTTGCGTGCCACCGATATCCACCAGTTCCTGAATCTTTTGGCCGATCTCGTCGAAGCTCAGAATGTATCCCTCGGGCAGATCTTCCCGGGTTTTGTGTCCCGGCGGGTCGGCCTTGAAATTACAGAACAAGCATTTGGCCGTGCACCAGTTGGAGTAGTTGATATTGCGATCCACGACGTAGGTGCGGTAGTTTTCCAGATGCAGTTGCAAGGTGACCTCATGTGCCCGCCGACCGAGTTCGTGAATGGTGCAGTCGTTGTATAGCGACAGGGCGTCCGCTTCATTGATGCGGGCAGGCTTAGCGGGACTTTGTGTTTTACTCGACTTCACTGGACGGTCTCCGCTGTAGTGATCAGCCCTTCGGTGGCGGCCAGGTTGGCAAAGCGAAGCATGCCTTTCAAGGCCTGGGGTGTCAGGTGATATTTCATTCGTTGGGTCAGATATTCCTCGGCCAATTCCACCGGCCAGCCATGTTTGGGGCCTTCTTCGGATGCCAAAGCTGTCGCTCGCTTGACGCCGCAATCCCGGGCCTGGTTGAGCAGTTCGCCCAGTCCGCGATGATCGCGATTTTCCGGGGCCGCCCAGACCGCAAAGACAAAGGGTAAGCCGGTCCATTCTTTCCACGCTTGGCCGAGGTCGATGTCGTATTTGAAATCGTGCGTAGGCGTGGTGACCACTTTGTCGCCGATCAGCAATACCGTCTCGCAGTTTTCCAAGTTGCCCACGTTGTTGAGCGGTTCGAGGCTCAGTCGGCGATGGTAACGGTGCAGCCAGGTCAGCCGGGCCAGATTGACCGAGGTATGCGAATCAACGTCGGCGTGCAAGGTGGTAACTTCTTCCGGCGGCACGCGGGAAAAGACACGCACGGTCATGGTCGGCCCGTCGGCGGCGATGCAGGCATCGGATACCCGTTGCCAGCGGATACCCGGGTATTCGCGGCCCGGGCCATTGGCTAAATCCACCACCGGGATCAGGGCGGCATCCACTTGTCCGCTACGCAGCTTATCCGCCAGTTGGGCGGGCGGGGCGAACTGCAGATTGACCTGCGGATTATCCTTCAGGCCCTCGATGAGAGGTACGGAATTCAAAAAGGAGACGACTCCTAACGTAAACTGGTTGTTCGAATTACTGGACATAGGGCTGCACTTCTAGCCTCGCTGTTTTGGAGCGGGTATCGACGCGGCAATTGTGGTTTGCGCCGCTGGCCGGTAAACTGTCCGGTTGTCGCGGCAATGGATTCAGGATCTACCTTACGCAATCGCGCCCAGAGTTCAAGTGGCATGCAGCAGGAAGGACTTGTACATAGCGGCGGATGCGGGAGGCAATAGATTAATTGATATGGATAGCGAATCGAAGTATGCGCAGTAGATTCAGGACAGTATGGTTATCTGTTGTATTTTTCGCGGTACTGACTGGCGGATTGGTTGGATGCGCGCCGCGGGAAACCCGCGTCGAGTTGCAAACCCTGGGTGAGGGGGAGCAGTCCGGGTGTTTTGTCGGCGATTTTAACCAAGCTTATTTCCGCCGATTGCCCGGCGGCACTTGGGAAGTGGTTTTACACAGCGAGAAGCCCAGCTCCATTGATCCCACCCAAACTATTACCCAGATTTTGTATGCCAGGACCTTCTGGAAGCCCATTGCGGGCACCACCGCCATTGAATCCAGCCAAATCAACGCCAGGCTGCGTTACGCGGTTTTAACCCCGCCGACCGGGGTGCGTTATGACGGGGCGGCTTTTGTAACCGCCAAGGTTGACCGGGTGACCGGCGAGTTGGCGGGTCGAATCGAGTCGGGGACCTTGGTGCCCAAATACCGGATGGGTCAGGCGGTGGAACCCTTCGCCTCCGCCCGTTTGGAAGGCACGTTCCGGGCCAAAGAGGATCCCCGGGCGGTCATTCAGGCGCTGCAGACTATCGATACCCGCTTCGGCAGCGCGCGGATTTCTCGAAAGCAATTCGCGGAGCGCAGCGGGAAAAGCGATTCAAAAAATCAATAATTTACCCGAGTGAAAATTTGGTATGATTATTCGTCGATGCCTAAGTCGGCCTTGGTCATGATGGCGTCGAAGGCATAGCCGGCGGACTCGATATTTTCCCGGGCTCCTTCCTGGCGGTCGATGACGGCGACGATTTTTTCCACGACCGCGCCGGCTTCGCTGATAGTCTTGGCCGCTTCGATGACCTGTCCGCCGGTGGTGGCGACGTCTTCAACCAGCAGTATTCGATCGCCTTTTTCGAGTTTTCCTTCGTACATTTTCTGGGTGCCGTAATCTTTTTTTGCGTTGCGGATAATCACGAAGGGTTTGCCTGAAGCCATGGCTGTTGAGGCGGCCAAGGCTACTCCGCCGAGTTCCGCACCGGCGATGCGGGTGGTGTTGGGAGAAAGATGTCGGGCGAATTGCTCGCCAAGGGCCTGCAGGATATCCGGCTCTCCCTCGAACAAATATTTATCAAGGTAATAGTTACTTTTGCGGCCCGAGCGGAGGGTAAATTCCCCACGCAAGAGAGCGGCGGATTTGACGGCTTCTATCAATTGTTGATCGTTCATGTGTATTCTCCGCGTTTATGGTTTATCTTCTGAGGTTTGATGATAACCGGCAGGCGGGCGATTGGCCACTGAGGCAGGGGGGTGGAGCGGTGGTTGAAGATTTCACCTGTAAGGGCAAGACAGGTTAGAATATTCGCTCAATGTCCGGGAAGATCGACCAAACTGCCTGGGATGTATCGCGTTTGTCGGCGGTGCATGAACAGAAGGACAAGGCTCATCGGGTGCGGCGTATGTTCGATGGCATTGCTCCCACTTATGAACTGGTGAACAGTCTGTTCAGTGCGGGGCAGGATCGGCGGTGGCGGCGGGCCATGGTGCAAGCGGCCGAGGTTCGGTCGGACGATGTTCTGTTGGACGTAGCCTGCGGGACGGGGGACGTGTTGCGGGCTTTTCAGCGGTCGGCGGAGGCGCCGGCCCGGCTGGTGGGCGTGGATTTCTCATTGCCTATGTTGGAGGGAGCGGCCCGTCGGCCGATGGGTCGATATAACCTGAGTCTGGGCGATGCCCTGCATTTGCCTCTGGCGGACGAATCGGTTTCCATTGTCAGTTGTGCCTTTGGGATTCGCAATTTTCAGGATTTACAGCAGGGATTGGGGGAGATGTTTCGGGTGTTGAAAAGTGGGGGGCGGGCGGTGATTTTGGAGTTTTCGCTGCCCCGTCAGGCTTGGCTGCGGCGATTGTACCTTTCCTATTTCAAGCATATCATGCCTATAGCGGCTCGGATCATCAGTAAGGATCGCACGAACGCCTATCGTTATTTGCCAAGTTCGGTCTTGAGCTTTGCCGACAGCGAGGAGATCATATCATCTTTGAGGCAGGCCGGTTTTTCTCATGTGGATAAGCGAACAATGAGTTGGGGTATTGTGACCGTTTACAGCGCGCACAAAGCGTGAGTTTTGTCAGGCGAGCGAATCAATGCACAAGGTACCGGATCCCATTCAAGGTGTCGTGGCCGGCTCGCGTAAAGGGTTGAGACGTGCTCGTCGGTTATTCCGGTGGGCCGGGGAAATGGACAGCGATACCGGTTCGATTACCGATGCGTGGTCTTATACCAAGCCCAAGTATCGCATCCGGTCGGTGTTTCTGCTGCTGCTTAACGTGGTGTTTTTTGCAGGCTTGGGCTGTTTTGCCTACTGGTTGCGGACCGGCGATTATGTTCCTTTTTTTGAGGACAATTATTGGGAAATCTTGTTGCGGGCTTTTGACTGGACCAAAGAACAGCAGTTCACGCTGATGGATTTTTTGGCCTACCCGATCCCGGTCGAGCAGGTTCCGATGATGATCGTGATTGTGGGTTTGGTGTTGGCTTCGTTGTCAGCGATTCCCATTCTGGTGTCCATTTTGTATCGTTTTGAGTTTTCCCTCATTTTTATATTGATTATTGCGTTCGTAGCCATTTTGCCCTGGTTAGCCATTAACGTGGCGATTTGTTGTTACCTGGCCCGCTGGCGGCGACTGCAGTTCAGTTTTCGATACATGACGGCCTTGGTGGCTTTGCTGCCGATGATCGTTTACTACGTTTTAGCAACGCGTAACGCGTCGATTGCCTACGCCAATCTGCTGCCCATGGAATTAGCCATGCATTATTTGCCTTGGGTATTGGCCTTGATTGGGGCGGGGTTATTGATGGGGGTGGTGTTGTT
>CAZMVS010000323.1:0-4288 GCA_964569525.1 uncultured Planctomycetales bacterium | reverse complement strand
ATCATAGGTGTCGCCGTTGCCGCGTTGGGGATAGACAATATGCGGCCGGCCCTGGGCGTCTTCGATCACAGTTGATCGGCCATTGCAAAAATCAGTACCCAAAACATAATTGTCGCCCCACTGGCCATCGGCTGATTTATGCAGATAATAGATGCGCCATTCGGGCTTCTGCATGCGTACAACGTGAAAATCACCCCCTGCCCCGGCAACAATGTGCGGCACCGCCGTTTCGGCACCATCAGGAGCGATGGCTATTGAAACCGGACCAGTCCATGCGCTAGCCTGGGGACAAAGGATGAAAGTTAGGGCAATCCCTACGCTGCTGGCGATAATGATGGTTCGCATTATCCCCCCTTTCCAAAGAAACAAACACTGGAAAAATAGCTATTAATCCGTGATCCGATTTTATTTATTTTAACATTTAGTTGCTGTCATCGACATAAAAAAGCTACAGGGCTAGATCAATCCCGAGAAACCCAAGCTTCATATATTTCATTAATAACGCAAGCCTTCTTCAGGCCAATGGGATATGGGGTTTTGTCACACGGGTTGACGCTCGCAAAGGGGATATCTATATTGCTGTGAGAACACCGTTTGCGGGCGTAATTCAGTGGTAGAATGCCAGCTTCCCAAGCTGGACGTCGTGGGTTCGAATCCCATCGCCCGCTGTTTTTCCTGCCTGTCAGAAAACGTCTCTTCAGTCTGTTAACCTTTTTCAAAACCTCAGAATAGCAAGCAGGCCATCCCGGTAGAACGCATCAAACCGAAATGGCCCGCATCATCAGCGCGACACCGCACAAAACGCGGCCCCATTAGTCATCGCTAAGAACGATCCAGGTCAAAGCGATCAAGGTTCATCACCTTGTTCCAGGCCGCCACAAAATCGTCGACAAACTTCTGTTGCGCGTCATCACTGGCATAAACTTCCGCGATAGCTCTAAGTTGCGAATTCGAACCAAACACAAGATCAACTCGAGTGCCGGTCCATTTAAGCTCACCCGTCTTGCGGTCTCGTCCTTCGTAAACGTCCTCACTTTTTGGGGATTTCTTCCACTTCGTACTCATATCCAGCAGATTCACAAAAAAGTCGTTGTTCAACGTTTCAGGTCGCTTGGTAAAAACGCCATGCTGCGAATTCGCAAAGTTCGCATTCAAAACCCGCATGCCGCCGACCAGGACCGTCATCTCCGGAGCGGTCAGCGTCAGCAATTGCGCCCGATCCACGAGCAACTCCTCCGCCCGTCGGTCGTGCCCCGCTCTGAGGTAGTTGCGGAACCCGTCCGCGGTCGGCTCAAGCACGGCGAAGGATTCCACGTCGGTCATTTCCTGCGACGCGTCGGTGCGTCCGGGTACAAAGGGAACCTGAACTTCGTGTCCGGCTCTCTTCGCACCTTCCTCGACCGCCGCACATCCCCCCAGAACAATCAGATCGGCAAGTGAAACTTTCTTGCCGCCAGTCTGCGCATTGTTGAAATCCTCCTGGATTATCTCAAGGGTTTGCAATACTTTTGCGAGCTCGGCTGGTTGGTTAACCTCCCAGTCCTTCTGCGGCGAAAGCCGAATCCGGGCTCCGTTCGCTCCTCCCCGCTTGTCTGAACCTCGGAACGTGGACGCCGACGCCCAAGCGGTCGAAACAAGCTGCGAAATGGTCAGCTCTGATTCGAGGATTTTGTGCTTCAGGCCAGCGATCTCCTTGTCCCCGATCAATTCATGATCAACTTCGGGAACAGGATCTTGCCACAACTGCGGCTCGGGGACCCACGGACCGAGGCAGCGGGAATGGGGACCCATGTCCCGGTGCGTCAATTTATACCACGCTTTGGCAAAAGCCTTTTCAAACTCTTTCGGATTCTCGTGGAACCGCTTGGAAATCCCCGCATAGATTGGATCCTTCTTCAGAGCAATGTCCGTCGTGAACATCATCGGGGCGTGCCTCTTCGACGGATCATGAGCGTCCGGCACGGTCCCCTTTGCAGATTCATCCTTCGGCGCCCACTGCCATGCCCCGGCGGGACTCTTGACCAGTTCCCATTCATAATCAAACAAATTATTGAAATACCCGTGTGACCACTTTATCGGCGTGGAAGTCCACGCTCCTTCCGGTCCACCGGTGATCGTGTCCTCAGCATTGCCCTTCCCGTATGTGTTCTTCCAACCAAGGCCTTGCTGCTCGATGCCGGCGGCCGCAGGTTCAGGACCAAGGTGTTTAGGACTGGCAGCACCGTGCGACTTGCCGACCGTGTGTCCACCGGCAATCAGGGCAACCGTTTCCTCATCATTCATAGCCATGCGGCGGAAGCTCTCCCGAATGTCTTTGGCTGCAGCGAGCGGGTCCGGGTTGCTGTTGGGACCTTCCGGATTGACATAAATCAAGCCCATCTGAGTGGCGGCAAGAGGATCCTCGAGTTCGCGGTCACCTGTATGACGCTTGTCGCCAAGCCATTCGCCTTCAGGGCCCCAGTACACATCATTCTGTGGCTCCCAGACGTCTTCACGACCTCCGGCGAAACCGAGTGTCTTGAACCCCATCGACTCATAGGCACAGTTTCCGGCAAAAACCATTAGATCGGCCCATGAGATCTTCCGACCGTATTTCTGCTTGATCGGCCAGAGCAACCGACGGGCCTTGTCAAGATTCGCGTTGTCGGGCCAGCTGTCCAGCGGCGGGAAACGTTGGGTGCCATCGGATGCGCCGCCACGGCCGTCGGTAACGCGATACGTACCCGCACTATGCCAGGCCATTCGGATGAACAGCGGCCCGTAATTCCCGTAGTCAGCCGGCCACCAGTCCTGTGATGTCGTCATCAACTCTTCCAGATCCTTTTTCAAGGCATCCAGGTCGAGTTTCTTGAACTCCTCGGCATAATTGAAATCCTCACCCATCGGATTGCTCAAGGCCGAGTTCTGATGAAGCATCTGCAGGTTCAGCTGATCCGGCCACCAGTCCTGAATCGACATAGTCCTGGCGGCTTCGTATTTCCTCGGTTCGGCCTGTGCGCCCGTCACTGGGCATCTGCTAATGCTCTCTCCATGTTTTTCTGCCGTAGATTGAGCCAACACAATACCTCCTCCAAGCCCCAGCCAAAAACCAAAGGCCAAGACAACCAACCAAGTTGGCATTGTTCCGCTGATTAATCGCATCGTGCGCCTTTGTGCAACTCCGCTCATCACGGAGTACTCACCTGTTGTCGTGTTATTAATCATGTGATTTCTCCTTGTCTTCGTTTGAAAGTTTGCTCATCTGAATTGTATGCTTCATTCTGCTGCTGTCCGGGCTCCCGTCCCCGGCGTCTCCGCAAAATTCCCCCGGAGCAATGCCATCATACCTCACCTTCAGCTCATCGATCTGGAAGCCCGAGACATCGTCCAACTGAAACAAAGTGCACGATATGCCCGATTTTCCCTAAAATCATAGGCAGCCCGAAACTCCGCCACCACTTCCCTTTGCGAGATATAAACCATTTTCTGTGGAAGACGTGGCCGATGATGCTGATGCTCAACAGGCCTTGCAATATATCCGCACTCACTTGCCTACCAGTCAGCAGACGGTGATCCTGCATGGTGATCTACTGCCATAAAACATCCTGTAGGATTGGCAGTAGGATCGTCTGGGCGCCATCGATTGGGAATATGCACAAATCGGTGACCCCGCTTATGATCTGGCTATCGTGACGCGAGGAAAGGCAAAGTTGCTTGGAATCCCAGACGGAATCAAACGGCTGGTGGATGCGTATCCTGATGCCGGCGGCCCATCGGTTACACCGGCCGATGTTATCGTCCACGAACTGCTTCTCGTGCTGCGCTGGTTCGGCCAGGCAGTGCAAAACGAACGGGAAGGAATTCATGAAGGATACCCGCCGGCATATTTCCGCCAACAGATTCGATCCGTTCTTCGTAGAGCGGAATCACTTTGATTGGATTATTGTACGATATTTAACCGGGTTTATTCCTGCGGACAGGTAGCACACAAAGCATAAAACTAATAACATCATCGATATTGGCAGAAATGATTATCGTAACTTGGCGGATCGACGTATATAAATGTCTTATTTTTCAGGATGAGAACTGATGCGAAACATATTGTGTGTACTTCTGGTTACAGGTTTAGCTGGGCAATTGTTTGCGGGAGAAACCGTAACAACAGGATCGCTGGTCGATGAGATGATTGACCTGCAACGTTTTTCCGATTTTCCCGAACCTGCCTTCAAAACAGTGCAGTTCTCCTCCTACGATCGGCGGAGCACACTCCCGGACCATCCAGGCTGGTTCGAGAACTCCGACGGCTTTG
>CAZMVS010000322.1:0-4565 GCA_964569525.1 uncultured Planctomycetales bacterium | reverse complement strand
TTCTTTCGGTGGCGGATTTGTTGGGCGAAGCCATTCGGCGGATTCACTTGGACTTATCTATCAGTGCGATGTTTCATACGCAAGGGAGATAAAGGCTGCGCTGGTCGGCATGCATTATCAGAAGACTTGTTGAAGAACGTGCAAGCTCACGGTTAAAGAGCAACGGCTGCAAGGAGTAAACAGAAGATGGAGAAAGCACAGTTAAAGGCTGAAAAACGAGAGGCGTGCGGGACCCGGGAGGCCCGCCGTGTTCGCCGAGATGGTAAGTTGCCGGCGATTATTTATGGGCACGGTGAGTCGCCGGAAGCGGTAGCCGTTTCCGCGGAAGATTTTAATTATTTATTAACCCATGGCACGCATTTGATAGAGTTGGATCTTGAGGGCAGTGCTCGACAGGTATTGATCAAGGATGTGCAGTTTGATCATTTGTGGGAGAAGCCCATTCACGTAGATTTTTCACGGGTTGATTTGACTGAGCGGGTTACCGTTTCGGTGCCGTTGGAGTTCAAAGGGACGCCCGAAGGTGCGCACGAAGGTGGCGTTCTGGACCATACGTTGGTGGACTTGGAAGTAGAGTGCCAGGTGAATGAGATTCCAGAGAATATTCTGGTCAACGTTTCCTCCATGAAGCTTGGTGATACGTTGCACGTGGGCGATTTGGAGCTGCCGGCCAACATGACGGCGGTGACGCCGGAGGATTCGATCGTTTGCTCGATTCGACATAAGTTAGCGGCTTCCGAAGAGGAGGGAGAAGCTGTTGCCGAAGGAGAGGCCGAAGGTCCCGAGATTATTGGTGAGAAGAAAGAGCAAGAGGAGAGCGAGGGGGAATAAGGAAATTGATTCATTGCTTTGGCAGAGCGTGAGCAGAGTTTATGAATTTGATTGTGGGGCTCGGGAACCCCGGGCGAAAATATACGAGGACCCGGCACAATGTTGGTTTTCGAGTGCTTGACGAGTTGGCGGGCCGTTGGCGAATTGAGTTGAGTCGGCGACGTTTCAACGGTTTAGTTGGTGACGGTCGTATTGGCGATCAACAGGTGATGATGCTCAAGCCGCTGACATACATGAATCGTAGCGGCCAAAGTGTTAGCGAGGCGTTCAATTTTTATAAGCAATCGTTGGAGAATTTGTTAGTTGTTTACGACGATATGGCTTTGCCGACAGGTCAGTTGCGAGTGCGGGCCAAAGGTTCGGCAGGAGGGCACAAAGGCTTGTCCAGCGTGATTCAATCGCTGGGCAGCGATTGTTTTCCTCGATTGCGGCTAGGGATAGGTTCCTCACGGTATGGGGACGCGGTCAACCACGTTTTGGGTGGTTTTTCGCAGGAGGAGGAGCATTTAATGAGCCAGGCTATCGCCTGGGCCGCTGATGCTGTCGAGTGCTGGTTGGCAAATGGTGTGGACGAGACGATGAATCGATACAATCGTCCGTTGGAAATAGAAGGCGAAGAGGATAGCGGTTAATGCAATAGCGGAGGATATGAGCTTGAGATACTACGAAGGTATGTTTCTTTTTGATCCTGCAGCAGCTTCGAATTGGGAAAACATCCAGGCGGAGTTGGATAGGCTGATGGATCGAGCCGGCGCCAGGTTGATTGTCAGCAGTAAGTGGGATGACCGTCGCCTGGCATACGAGATTCGCGGTTGTAAGCGTGGGGTCTATGCCCTGACGTATTTTACGGCGGATGCTTCTAAGATTAAAAGCCTGGAGCGTGATGCGGAGCTGTCCGAATCGATTCTGCGCTACATGGTACTGCGTGCGGATCACCTGACCGAGGAAGACATGAAAAAGGTGGCCGATCAAAACGTAGAGAAACCGGATGAATCGGCGGCAGGTGGTAAATCGTCGGCCAAAGAGCAGGCGGCGGAATCATCTGTTGGTAAGAAACAACAGGCCGATGCTGCTAAAGAGGCTTCGTCGCAGGAGCAGGCCGGGCAAGGCGAGGAGGCTTCTGTAGAAGCAGAAGCGTCATCGTCGGACGAGAAGTCGGGCGGCGAATCCGAAGGCGAACAACAGTAAACGGAGGCATAAATCATGGCCGCCAGTTTTAACCGGGTGATTCTGGCCGGTAATCTGACTCGTGATCCCCAGTTATCTTATACGCCGAATAATACACCGGTGTGCGAGTTTGGACTGGCGGTTAATCGACGTTATCGGGACCGGGAAGGCAATCGGCAGGATGAGGTTTGCTTCGTGGACATGAACGCTTTCGGCCGCCAGGCGGAGGTGATTAATCAGTACATGGCCAAGGGGCGTCCGATTTTGATCGAGGGTCGTTTGCGGCTTCGGCAATGGACCAACAGGGAAGGTCAGAATCGAAGCAAGCTGGATGTTGTGGTGGAGAATTTTACCTTTCTTGGCGGTGGTAGCCCGAATAATGGTCCGGGGCGCGGTTCAGGAGGTCCACGGCAAGAAGGCTATGAGGATCAGGGTTCTTCGTCGGACGATGATTTTCCACCTGCTGATGATCCCGATGTTCCATTTTGAATTCAGGTGATAGTTATTTTGGGCAGCGAGGAGAGAGAAGGTGATTTTTGCTATTCTGTTCGAAATGAACAGTGACATGTAAAAGCGTTGTGTAAAGCTATTTTGGTGAGCGGATTGTGAATGGAGTGGGATGTTTAAAAGCCGCCCGGTGAAAAAGGCAAGCCATTGTGGGCCGGGTTGGTTGTACATTATAAAGCTGACTGATGAGGTGTCCGGATGAAGATTTTATTGCGGCGTGATATACCGAACGTGGGCTTGGCGGGAGAAGTTGTTGACGTGAAGCAGGGTTATGCCCGTAATTACCTGATTCCCCATTATTTGGGGGTAGAACCCACCGATGCAAATATGAAGATGGTGGAGGAAGACAAGCGGCGGGCCGAGGAAGAACGGCGACTTCGTCGGGTGGAGATGGAGCAGAAGGCGGAGAAGCTTAAGGAGGTGGAGGTGACCATTGCCGCCGCCTGCAATCCGGAAGGGCACCTATATGGTTCTGTTGGCCCGAAGGAGATCGCCGCCGCCCTTCGCGAGCAGGGGCATGAAGTTGAGCCAAAACAGATTCAAATGAATGAATCCATTCGCCACCTGGACACGGTTTCCGTTCCGGTTGTGTTTGCCGAAAGTTTGAGCGTAGAAGTGAAGGTTTGGGTGGTTCGCGAAAGCGGTGGGGAGCTGGAAGAAGAGCTGGAAGAAGAGAAGATCGAAAAACAAGAACCCAAGCGGGCCAACAGGAGGGCAGATAACTATGGGTTCCGAAACTCCATCGACGCCCTCGAGACAGACCTCTAATTATTCCCCGGTAGGGGGAGAGGGTTTCAGCGGCAGAGTTCCGCCGCACGATATTGAGGCGGAGATGAGCCTGTTGGGCTCTATGATGCTCAGCAGAGACGCGATTGGTGAGGTGCTGCCCCTCATTCATAAAAACGAAGCGGAGCGTTTTTATCGTCCCGACCATCGGAGGATATTCGAGGTGTTGGTGGACATGTACGATCGGGGTGACCCGGTTGACCTGACGACGGTGCGCAGCGAGTTTGAACGGCAGGGGATTCTGGAAGAAATCGGGGGATTGGATTACATCATTCAGCTGGCAGAGTCAGTCCCGTCACATTTACATGCTGAACATTACGCCCGGTTGGTGGTCGACAAGGCCATGTTGCGGAATTTGATTTTCGCAGCGGCCAAAATCACCGATGAGGCCTACGGGCACCAGCAAGAAGCGAAGGAAATCCTGGATAACGCGGAGAAGCTGCTGTTTGAAGTGACCGATGAGCGGATCACTGAGCAGGCGGAATTGGTGAGAAATTACCTGGACGAAATTTTCCGCCAGATCGAGTCCAATGATGGACATTACATAACCGGTTTGCCGACGGGATTTACGGAGCTGGATGACATTCTCAGTGGATTGCAGAATGGTGAGATGATTATCGTTGCCGCTCGGCCGAGTATGGGCAAAACCGCTTTTGGATTGAATGCAGCGGAGAATGTTGCCTTGACGGGCAAGTCGGCGGTATTTTTTTCCATGGAGATGAGCAAGCAGGCGGTGGTACAGCGGATTCTTTGTTCACAGGCCAAGATCGATTCCCACAAGATGCGTAGAGGGATGCTATCCGAGGCGGAGTTGCAGGCCATGACCCAGGTCTGCGACCAGTTAGGGAAAATGAACCTGTTCGTGGATGATACGCCGGGGATGAGCGTGTTGGAGTTGCGGGCCAAAGCGCGGCGGTTGCGAATGCAGCACAACATTGACGCGATATTCGTTGATTATCTGCAGTTGATGCACAGTCCGGGGCGAACGGACAGTCGGCAGCAGGAAGTGTCCGAGATCAGCCGGGGGTTGAAAGCCCTGGCCCGGGAATTGAATATTCCAGTGGTTGTGCTTTCCCAGCTGAATAGAAATCCGGAGGGGCGAACGGACAACAAGCCGCGCATGAGCGATCTTCGTGAGTCAGGGGCCATCGAGCAGGACGCGGACGTCATTATGCTGCTGCACCGGGAAGAATATTACAAGAAGGATAGCTGCCCCGAGGATTTGCGCGGCGTGGCCGAGGTGATTGTCGATAAACAGCGGAACGGCCCGACTG
>CAZMVS010000321.1:0-2281 GCA_964569525.1 uncultured Planctomycetales bacterium | reverse complement strand
CCGTAATAATGAGGCTATCCAACCGCAAACCGAAAAGCTTTTTCTCAACGACAGCCAATGGGCGAGCGGTCGGTATCCGCCGGTTCAATAAAGCATGAGCCCGTTTCCAGGTCAGCATAGGCCGAGACGTGCGGAAGCTGTTCTGAAAGCGTTTGAGAAAATTTCGCGCGGAGGCATGTTTGCAAACCACGTCAAGAGCCTCGCCATGCGGCAACGGCAAACTGACCCGACAAACAATCGCAGTCGCAGACTCCTTAATCACCCGCTGTGGATCATCTGTCCGAAGCAATCCCAGAGGGTTAGCCAGCCACTCTCGCCATTGTTGACGGCTTAACTCGAATTGTGTCGCCCTTGACCCCGGCGAAGGTTCCTTGCTACGCAGAAACACGTGAGCACGCCATCCCGACTGCAAAATCAGGCGGGCGAAATATCGGCCGTCACGCAGTGCCCGGCGATCACGCTTGGCATATAAGGCATTGGCATGACGGTTGGCATCACGTTCCAGCCGACGGAGCAGCTGACGGCGGTCCAGCCCAAGGCGTCGGGCGAATGCTCCTTCATGAAAAATTTCACGCCAATACAAATAGCGATTCAAAAAACGAATCCGGTCGGAAAGCAAACCCCGCACGTAAAACCACTGGTTAAGCTGGGCCAAATTATGTGTCGCCTGTCGATCCTTAACCGGCCGCCCCACCCGAACATTGTGCAGGTCAACGAACAGGGCCTGGTAATCACCTTGCGGACCGGGCAAAACCAGGATATTGCCGGGGTGCAGGTCAAGATGTTGAAAACCACGCTGGTGGGCACAGGCCATCAAACGGGCGACAGCCTCTACTACGTGATTTTTCACCATGCGGGTTCCCGGCTCGGCAGGCTTTAGCGATAGCCAAAAATCGCTCAAGGGACGCACGCCCTCAAGCCCTATGGTCAATAAAATGCTGACAGATTTACGGTTTTTCAAGGCTGCCTTACCGGAAGCCACCGGAATAACGGCGTTAATCCCGTGCCGGTAAGCATATTCGCCCCGCCGCCGCTCACCATTCGAATCATCGCTGATCAACGATCGTAACCAACGGACTCCCCCTCGCGGCAGGGTGTTTATTTTGGCAAATAGAAGCCGGCCGCTCAAATCGATCCGCCAAACACGCCGGGCATAGTTGGATTTCACCGGTTCAGCCCGCGGGTCATCCCCCAAGTTCAGCCAATCCACGGAATTCTCTTGGCAAAGCAGCCATAACCAATCGCTGCGGATTCGCCACTTGATAGATCCAACTGTGTGGTTTACCCACAAGGGCTGGTTTCCCTTAAGCTGCTCGGCTGAAGGCGGAGTTAATTCCGTTATGCCGGCATCAGAGGTCGATGTTGAATTGATCACGTCCATAATGAGGGATTTATTAAGGCCACTACAAACACCGGCTCGGCGGCGTGCATTCAACTCTTATTTTATAATTCTGTCTGAAAATCAGCAAGGGAGTCAACGATTGACCAAAACACTCCTTCCGAGTCTATCCGGGCTGCCGATTGTATCGTCTGGAGAAGGAACCGACTTCAAACAGCTCTTCCGCCCCTGAACCAGGGAATATTCCACTCGTTGAAAAAGGACCACAAACGGAAATTCGTCACCCGGCTTCGGAGGGCTGGCCCATAAGAATCCCCAACGGGGATCATGCAGAAACTCTTGGCAGGATAGTTGATAGCACGACTCCGGGCAAAAACGGGCCTCCCAAACAAAAAGCGTCCCGGGCAAAGCCTGGCCCAACATCCACGGATACATTTGCTGATCCTGGGGCACCCAGCGATCCGTCCAGTAATACAACCAGCAATTGAAGCTATACAAGGGCTGGTTCGATGCCTTTATTTGCTCCACCCGCCTCGCGGCTACCTGCATCAATCGATGACCGGCGGTTAACCGCATCGGTCTCATGGTCCAGGCCAGCAAAACAATGTTTACGATGACCGCCGAAATCACCAGGAACAATCCAACACGAAAGGATTTCAACCGGTAAGCGGTCCCTATTAACAGGAAACAAAAAGCCAAAACCACCCACCAAATAAGGCAAAACCAGTCTGATCCAACTGAACTGATCTCCAGCGGACGCATGCACCATTCCAAGAGGCAAAAGAAAAACAGGCCGACCAATATCAAGCAACCGGTCTTGATTGTTTTGAGAGGCAGGTCTTCGCGACGGGTTTGCAGGAGCGACTGGGCACCGGCGGCTGCCAGCACAGCCAGCCACCCGGCAATGGGCACCAGGAACCGAGCATATCCTCCGGAAACGTA
>CAZMVS010000320.1:0-4273 GCA_964569525.1 uncultured Planctomycetales bacterium | reverse complement strand
TTCAAAAAGTCCCCCTGCCAATGGCCGATCATGCCACCGGCAAGCGCTGGCCGATCCGCCGCATCGCCTGGGCCGTCGGCGTGGTAGTTTTTTATTGGCTGAGTTACCACAGCAAGACAATGGCCTTAACCCTGCCCATCACCCTGTTGGCGGTGGAGTTCATAATACGGGCACCTGATAAAAAAGCACGCAATCGTTTTCTATGGATCGCAATCCCCGGGCTGGTGGCATGGGGCGTACTAACTCTGGGTTACCTTTGGACACTGGGGAGGTTTGATCCGTCGACCTTCAGCTTCACCCTGCCTGGCGACAAAACACTGCCCTGGAGCGGATGGATACATTTCCTGACCGAGTCACGGGCCTTTTTACATTACTGGAAACTCCTGCTCCTACCCTTGCCGACATGGAGCAACATCGACCACGATTTCGCCTTATCGCACAACCTGTTGGAACACTTCGCCCTGCTAGCGATCATCTTCCATATCCTGCTTCTGGGGTTGGGAATTTTCGCCGCGGTCAAACGCTATTCGCTGGCCGCCATGGGGATTTTCTGGTTTTACATCGTGCTCATCCCTTACATCCTCTTACCCCAAAAAGAACTCTTGGTAGAATATAAAACCTACCTGCCCGCGATCGGGGTGGGCCTGATCTTCACCGAAGGATTATGGCGACTACGCGGCAGATTATCCCTGCCAGTTCAGGCAGCGGGAATAACGGCAATTGCCGCCATACTGCTGGGCGTGACCATTCACCGCAACCATATTTATCAAAGCCCGCTACACCTCTGGGCGGACGCCATGCACAAGAATCCGCATAAATATCGCCCCCATGCCAACCTCGGCAACGCCCTGGTCCAGCGCGGCCGATACGCTGACGCTTTGCCCCATTTCCGACAAGCGGTAGCCTGTGAACCGGACAATCCCGGGGGCCACTATAACCTGGCCTGTACGCTGGAAACATTGAACAAGCTGCAGGAAGCGGAACAGGCATATCGCCGAACTATCGAACTCGATCCGCAACACCCCATGGCCCATAACAACCTGGCGGCCGTTCTGCACAAAACCGGGCGACCCGCCGAAGCGATTCAGTATTTCCGCAAGGCCCTCGAACTGACCCCCAAGCACAAAAAGGGAAACATCCATTTCAACCTGGCCGCCTTGCTGGAAGAACAGGGTTCGCCCGATAAGGCCATTGAACACTATCAAAAAGCCCTGCAACACAATCGCCGAAATATCCAGGCCATGAACAACCTTGGCCTGTTGCTGATGCGGAAGGACCGCCTGGTCGACGCGATATCCCTTTTCAAGCAAGGCTTGGACGTACAACCGGACAGTGCCCGTCTGCATCACAACCTCGGCCAGGCCCTGCTCCGGCAAAAACAAACCGCCGAAGCCATCAAGCATTTTCGAAAAGCGGTCGAGCTGCAGGCAGGTTTCTATGCCGCCCGGATCACTCTCGGCCAAGTACTGCTCCAACAGCGGCAAGCAAGAGAAGCGACTGTTTACCTGCGCGAAGCCTGCCGACTGAATCCGCAAGAACCATCCGGTTTTCTTTTGTGGTCCCAGGCCTTGGCCATGCAGCGAGACCTTGAAGGGGCCATCAGTGTTTGCCGCCAGGCGATTCAATCACATCCCCAATCAGCTGACCTGCATTGCCAGATGGGCCACCTGCTGCAGCAACAAAACCAGTTGACAGAAGCCGCAAAGCATTATCGCCAAGCCCTGCGTCTGCAACCAACGCACGCCCGAGCGAAAGCTGGTTTACAGCAACTGCTGAAACGCACAAAAGCGGAAACGTCAAGCAACTGATTTCGCTGGTCTTTATCTATCGATGATCAGTGCGGAACTGCTTGCCAGCCTCTATAAATTAATGCCAAAAATCCCGTCAATCCCCATCATCAGCACTGTCAAAAACGTAAATTTTCGCCCCGCCTCGACAAGCCAAGTGAAGCCCCCCACCACCTGTAGCAGGCAAAACAGCTCATAAACAACCAATTCAAGGGGCAGCGGACGCACAAGTTAGCCCACCAGCCCGCCGCCCCCCTGCTTTGGCGCCCGGCACTGGCTTGAATATCACCATACAAGCGGCGATACTGGGCACCTTGAGACGATGGGAACAGGGCCTTGGGCAGCGGAATTGGACCGCCGGTTTCAGCTATTCGAGAGTTAAAATCGTGGCGAACAGTACTGTGCAACTACTCGTATTGGACGTGGACGGCGTATTGACCGACGGAACGTTGTTTTTTGATGACGATGGTCGGCAGATGCGCCGCTTTCATATTACTGACGGGCTGGGAATCAAGATCTGGCGGGCCTTGGGTCGGAAAACGGCCATCTTGACCTCCAAGAAGTCCACGGCCGTGCAAGCCCGCGCGAAAATGCTGGGCATCGACCTGCTGGAACAAGGAGCGGATGACAAAAAACCGGGCCTGGAACGAATACTGGCCGCCAGCAAGGCGGAACCCGCACAAACCGCCTACATGGGTGATGATCTGCTGGATCTTCCCGTGATGAAGCGAGTGGGCTACCCCATCGCGGTAGCCAATGCGGCGGAAGAAGTAAAAGCCGTCGCCCGCTACGTTACTCAAAGGACCGGCGGCAACGGCGCGGTTCGCGAAGCGGTGGAATACCTGCTGAAACGAGAGGAACAATGGCAGCCTGCGCTGCAGGCTGCTGGTATCGAATGTTAAACACGGTATACATCAAACGTATTGAACAAAACCGGATTTCATCCGGGAGGCGAATGTGCTGAAAAAAATCATCCTGGCGATAGCAACCTTCGCGATCATCGCCATTGCCTTCATGGTGGTGCAATGGCAGGAAAATCTTTCACGGCCCAATCACGCAGTCCAGAAGCAGGAACTTCCCCCTAGACGGCCCCCACAACAAATCGCGGCAAGTTCCCAACCGGACCAACCGGCAAACCCCCAGACCCTGAGTTTTGGACAGGCCAGCATCCCACCGGGTGAGGCTCCAAAGATTCACCGTTATGATCGACAAGGCAATGCGAAGATCATCTTCGGGGCTGAAAGCTGGCGGCCGATCAGCGATACCGAGTTCGACCTGACCAAGCCGAAAGCCCGCCTGCTGCTACCCCGGGGACAAGTGGCCTACGTCCAAGCGGATGCCGGCCGGGTGGAAATGCGCAAAGGGGATAGCAGCACAAAACTCGATCCTCATCGCGGCCAATTCGAAGGACACGTCAATATTATTATCGATCGCACCGATATCGAATGGCGAAAAGATCACCCCGACCGGGTCGCCCCTGAACAACATTCGGAAAAAGTAATCAAAATCTGGCTGGAGGACGTGGAGTTCGACCTGGACTTCAACTGGCTGAAAAGTACCGGGGCGGTAACCATCCAAAGCAAGGAAGGCACCCTGGAAGGCACTGGTCTGAGCCTGCACTGGGACGAGATGGATCGCAAAGTTCGTGAAGTGACCATACACCATGGCAAGCGGGCCCGCTTGCGCCTCGCGGGATTGATGAACTTTCAGAGCATTGATACCGAGTCCACAGACCAGACCAATAACCAAAACAGCGAAACCCAAAGCGAAGAAGATCTCGCCGAAGAACCCCTTCCCGAATATCCTTTCGCCTTTGCAGAAACCGACCAGGATCAACAAAACGCGGCAAGCACTACTGAACAGGCCGATGAACATACAAAAAACCTCTTGGAAATGGCCCAGCTGAAAAAGCAGAAACCCCCCAGTATCAAGACTTACCAAATTGCTTTCCAAGACCGGGTCGTCGTGGAACATATCAAGGGCGTACAGGTAATCAAAAGACTAAGTGCCGATTTGCTGAAGCTGACCCGCGACTTCAGTTCTTCGGAATTGAATCCGGGCGGGATTCGCCGGACGTCTCCATCAACAAGCAAGCCCTCCGCCACCGATCAAGACGAATCAGGCGATGAACACGAAAACCAGCCGAAACAAAACACTCAGGACCAATATCTGGAAGTATGCTGGACCGGACCGCTAACCATTAAGCCCGTGAAAGAACAGAAAAAAGAAGACACAAAGCAAAAAGATACGAAATCCAAAGGACAAAAACTTCACTTGCTGGCTACCGGATCTCCGGTGGAATTATTCGACCGACAAAAAGGATCGGCCCGTTGCCTGGAGCTGGAATACCACGAGAAGGATCGGAAAGTCTGGCTGCGGGGCGGGCCTAAACAGCCGGTGATCATGCAGCGCGGCGAAGGTCGCCGGCTGACCGGCGGGGAACTCTTCCTCGATCCCCAACAGGGCATTGTTCGCATGACCGGCGC
>CAZMVS010000319.1:0-14787 GCA_964569525.1 uncultured Planctomycetales bacterium | reverse complement strand
AGCAAATTGTCGTAGCCATGCATCACCTACCTTTCGAAGAAATTGTGCCCCGATCGTCGCATCCCAGTTGGGCTTTTGCCGGGGCGTACATGGGTAGTGAGCGCTTTGGTGAGGTCCTGCTTGCCCACCCGAAGGCGCGTTACGTTTTCTGCGGACACAGCCATCGGGGCATGGGGATTCGTAAGAAGCACGTTACCTGCTTGAACGTGGGGTGTACGTACCAGGAAAAGCGATACGATATATTGGATATTTAGTCGAAGCTGCTGGACTTTGATTATTCATTCCTCTTTCTTTTCTTTATCCGTAAAAAACCGCCTATCATTCTTTACGCTTGTTTTATTTGTGATGGATTCAATGGATTCAAAAGTTTCATGACGGATAGTCGCGTACAACGTTTTTATTGTCATCACGCCTTGTTTTATGACCAGACGCGGTGGATGTTCCTGCGCGGTCGGCGGCGGGCGGTGCGACAGTTACAGTTGCAGCCGGACAGCGCGGTTCTGGAAGTCGGGTGCGGAACGGGGATGAACTTTCCGTACATACTCAGCGTGTTGGATCGACGGGACGGGCAATTGGTGGGGGTTGATTTTTCAACGGAGATGTTGCGCAAGGCACGGAAAAAGATCGATCGGAAAGATTTTTTGAAGGTGGAGTTGGTGCGGCAGGATGCTTCAAACTTAGCGCTGGATCGGCATTTTGATGCTGTGCTTTTCGCCTACAGTTTGAGCATGATCCCGGAGTGGGAGGCGGCGCTGCGACGGGCGTATGAGCATCTTCGTCCCGGCGGTAGGTTGGTCGTGCTTGATTTTGGCGATTTCGGCAAGTGGGGGGTGTTGGCGGAGCCGATTCGCCGCTGGCTGCGCTGGTTTCGGGTTGATCCGCAACGGGCTTTCTGGCGGCCGATAGGTGAATGGTTCGCAGATTTACGGGTGGAACGTTATTGGGGCGGCTATTACGTCATGGCCACGGGGCGGAAAAAATAAATACTCCTTTTGATATTTGTGTGGTGGTTTATACATAGCAGAGTGAGGAAGGTTATAAACATTAGAAGAATCGTTAATTCGAATGTGCAATCCAGGCTTCCGTAAGTTGGGCATGCCGTATGCAAGTTCGGTCTGCGGTGTAAAGGATATGAATTTTTCCGTCCGGGGCCTGGGTGGCGGAGGGATAGCAGGAACCGGGTTGATTGTTGAGAATTTTCACATAAGGCCAGGATTGGCCGTTGTTGGTGGAAAGTGCGACGGAAAGTTGACGACGTTCGCTCGGATCGTTGTTGAAGATCAAAATGAGATGACCATTGGCGAGTTTGAGGATTTGTGCGGCGCTTCTAGGATTTGGGAAACCAGCGTCAGCAGGTGTAGACCAAGTCCGTCCCCCATTGGGGGATTCCGCGGTCCACAGCCAATTTCCACTGCGATTTCGCATTACTGCAAGCAAATGCTGATCTTCGGTTTGGATTATTGACGGTTGAATGTTCCCTGGATCACTTGGTATTGCGGAGAGGTATTGCCAATCCATTGTATCTTCTAATGAAAAGAATAAGGAACGTTCGCCGATCTCATCGTAAACGGGGAGTATTAGCTTTCCCGTGCTCGTTCTTACTGGAGGATATCTAACGTTTGTTCCCAATAGCGCGGTGACATTTTCCGTTTCGCTCCAGGTGATGCCTTTGTTATGCGAGTGTGTGAATTCCACATGTGCTGTATCCCATCCAAAAGGTATGACGGCGTAAAATAACCAGACTTCGTTTTCTTCGCTATACAGAACGGGGTTTCCCGTGTTGTTCGGTTTGTCGATAAGCAACTTGGGTTTTTCCCAAGTGTCACAATCCGGGTATCTGCGGGAGATAAAGACGTCTGCGTCTTCCAGTTCGTCATGACCCTTGTATGAATACCACGCTGCGAGAAGTTCACCGTCGGGGAAGGCAGTTATAGTAGCCGCATGGTGGCCTTCTCTTCCTAGGATGTTCTGGAAGACAGGGTAATCCGTGCATGTTGGTTCACCATTGATAGGGGTTGGATTATCCTCGTCAGAGATAGTATTGAAGGTTACTGCGAGGTCTGCTGAGCTATTGGGATTGGGAAGGAATAAGCCGATGCAGCCGAATACTATTGTGACTGGTATGACCACGATAATTATCATTACGAACTTTGATTTTAGATAATTGCGCGTCATTAATTTCCCCTTCATTTTAAGGGGCATCATACATATCAATTTCAAGTATTCAAGCAGGTACCCCTTTATTCAATCGCCGGCACATTTGCATGGGGCATGGCTGTTTTATAGATAGTGTTATAAAGATTGTGTTATCTTTGGCTGCGACTTTTCTTGTTGTTGTCTTGTATTCTCGTTTTACACTTTTTCCAGAGCCTGTTGCAGGTCGTCGACGAGGGCGTCGGTATGGTCGATGCCGGCGGAGAGGCGGACGGTGTTGAGGTTGACGCCGAAGGTGGTTCGTAGCTCTTCGGGCAGGTAAAGCATGGTAGTCAAATAGGGAATGCAGATCAAGGTTTCGGTCGCACCCAGACTGACGGCGTGGATGATGGTTTTGAGGTTATTGATAAAGGTTTTGGCGTGTTCCTGGTTTTCCCCGACGTCGAAGGCGAGCATGCCGCCGAAGCCGTTGAACATTTGTTTGCGGGCCACTTCGTGTTCCTCGCTGTTAGGCAGTCCGGGGTAATGCAAGTTTGAAATCTTGGGATGTTTGCGAAGGAAATCGGCCATGGCCTGGGCGTTTTCATCCATTTTCTTGGCCCGTAGTTCGAAGGTTTTCAGTCCCCGTTCCAGCAGGGAGGCGGAGTAGGCATCGAGGGTGGTGCCGATGGCCTGGCGGGTGAACCACAGGTCCTCGTAGTTTTGTTTAGGCCCGGCGATGGCCCCGGCCATCAGGTCGTTATGTCCGCCCAGAGCCTTGGTTGCACTATGCACGACGAGGTGGGCGCCGAGGCGAAGAGGTCTTTGGTGGTAAGGTGTAGCGAAGGTATTATCCACCACCAGCATGGCGTCGGTTTTGTCGGCTGCTTCGCGTAACATCGCGATATCCACGACTTTGCAAAGGGGATTGGTGGGTGTTTCGCAGAAAATCATTTTGGTGTTCGGCCGCAGGTAATCGCGGATATTCTGGTACTTGCCGGCGTCCAGCCAGGTGATTTCGATTCCCATACGTTCGAGGATCAAGGACACCTTGTAGTGGGCCCCGTACACGTCGTGGAAGATGATCAGATGGTCGCCTGCCTTGAGGTAGGTCAGGTAGATCATGGTGCAGGCGGCCATTCCGGTGGTACAGATGATGCAATCTTCGGTTTCTTCCAGACGAGCGATGACTTTTTCGACGGCGCGGACGGTGGGATTGTCGTCGCGGTGGTAGGTGTAGCCGTCGATTTCGCCTTCGGTGATCTGTCGCAGGACTTCAAAGGAACTGTATTCGTAGTTCACCGCATTGACGATAGGGGTGACCATCGGTCGATTGCCGTAGGGTGTCAGGGGATCGTGGGGCATGTTACTTCCTTCTGATACTTCAAATTATGTTTCTGGCGCACAGGGGATCAGCGGCGGCCTTTTCCCTGCCTTGTCGAATTTACTAAGAATTAACAGACCGGGCCAAGGAAAACAAGTATGGGACTTTCGACGGTAAACTGGCTTCAGGGCATTTATCACGGTAAGATAAATTAAATAAAGAAGCTGACAGAAAATCAACCAGGCAGGCGAATTTCGTATATGAATTTAAAAGACTGATTTATGCACAAAAAACCGCATTTGGCTGACCAATTTGCTGATCTTGGTCTTTCGGCACCATTATTGCAGACCGCTGCTGAGGCGGGGTTTGAGACGCCAACAGACATTCAGAAAGAAATAATTCCTCTAATACTTGAAGGAATGGATGTATTAGGTCAGGCCCGCACCGGGACGGGTAAGACGGCTGGTTTCGGGCTGCCTATTTTGCAGCAGGTCCGCCCGGACCAGCGGTTGCAGGCTTTGGTTTTGGTTCCGACGCGGGAGTTGGCGGTGCAGGTGGCGGCAGAGTTGCGTCGGTTGTGCCCTTCTGAGCAGATTCACGTGGTGCCGATCTATGGGGGCCAGAAGATACGTTATCAGCAGCGTTTGTTGGGTAAGAAGCCGCACATCGTGGTGGGGACGCCCGGGCGGGTGATCGACATGTTGGATCGCCGCCTGTTGGATATCCGCAAGATTCGTTTTGCGGTTCTGGATGAAGTGGACCGGATGCTGGACATTGGTTTTCGGGAGGATATTCGCAACATTCTTTCTCGGATCGAATCCGATCATCAGACCGTGTTGGTTTCCGCGACGATCAATGACGAGATCAGGGCGTTGGCCCAGCGGCATACGACGAATGCGACAGAGGTCAACGTTTCCCATGATGAATTGACGGTGGAGGAGGTTGAGCAGACATATATGACTGTTGAGCCGTGGGATAAGTCTCGCTTGTTGCAGTTGTTACTGGAGCAGGAGCAACCTCAGTTGGCTATTGTTTTTTGTAATACGAAGCACGGGGCTCAGCGGTTGGCGAAGAAGCTGCGTGGCGAGGGGGTTGATGCGCGGGAGATTCACGGAGACCTGGTTCAGCAGAAGCGAGAGAGAGTGATGGATCGTTTTCGCAAGCATCGGCTGAACGTGCTGATTGCAACGGATTTGGCCGCTCGGGGAATTGACGTGCAGGGGATCAGTCACATTGTCAATTACGATATTCCCCAGGATCCCAACGTTTACGTGCATCGTATTGGTCGGACGGCGCGCATGGGGACATTTGGCAAGGCAATCACCTTTGTGACGTGTGAGGAAGGTAAGGAACTGACCGCGGTAGAAATGCTTATCGATAAGATGATTCCGCAAGACAAAGTGGAAGGATTCAAGCCCAGACCGCCGCGGGAGCAAAAGGAGACTGTGAATCAAATTCCTCTGCAGCCGGCGGCTGTTCCGGCCTCCGAGAGCGATGATTTTGGGCAATCCATCAGCACCGCGAACCGAAGGAAGAAATCGTTGGGGGGCAAGCACCGGCCGGCACGTCGCCGCAGGAGGTAATGATTTCCAGCGTTTATCGGCGTATTGGTTAATTGGCGCGCCACACATTCGGGCAAGACTTGGGCATGTGCATTTCTCGGCTTATTTGGCGGCCTTGTTTTTCGGGTTTTCAACTTTCCAGGCAGCGCATATACTGGTGTAGCGTATTCTAAAAAATTGGCCCATCAGTATTCAATCGTTTTTTCTGAAGTTCCCTCCTTGGATTTGAAGTCGGCGGACGGTCAAGCCGATGCGGCCGACAAGGTAAAGCTTCTTTTCGAAAGGATTTTCACATGGCGCAGGTATCCAACGGCGACACAGTCAAAGTGCATTATACCGGCAAGTTGTCCGATGGAACGGTATTTGATAGTTCCAAAGATCGGGAACCACTGGAATTTACCTTGGGGCAGGGACAGATTATTCCCGGTTTTGAAGAAGCAGTAGTTGGAATGGAGCTGGGTGAATCAAAGGTTACTGAGATTTCGGCCGACAAAGCCTACGGTCCCCACCGTGAGGAGATGGTGGTGGAAGTGGACAAAGATCAGTTGCCGGAAGACGTTGATCCGCAGGTAGGTCAGCGGTTGCAGGCCCAGACGGAAAACGGGCAGACTGTTCCTGTGGTGGTGACAGAAGTGCAGGGCGAGACGGTGAAGCTTGATGCCAATCATCCATTGGCCGGCAAAGATCTGACCTTTGAAATCGAACTGGTTGAAGTTTCCTGACCGGTTGGTTTGTTGTATGCGATATGAATGAACGGGAATAGGAAACGTTCATTCCTGTCATTTTGTGATTTTAATTTCCCCGATGGTGAAAACGATAGATCACGGTTTGTGATCCGTTTTGGCTGTCGGGGATTTTTATGTCATGGCGGCGGAGGGATTCGTCTGGTTGTAAGGCGGTTTCAAGGGTTTGGAAGAAGTCTTTTTGTACAGCCAATGCCCGGCGGGGTTCGAAGACCAGGAAGTCGGCATTTTTTCGGCGAGCTAACTGTAATGCTTTTTTGGGGGGGCAGGTTTTGGGCATGTACAAGTGTTGTCCGTTTGCATAGTAAGCGGCCCGGTGGCGGTCGGTGAGGATGCGGGGGGATGATTGTGAAATTGAGCGGATGTATTCTCCGGCCCGACGTATTGCCTGGACGTTGCCATGTGGAGTTTCGAGCATCCAGGGTAGGGTGGGAGCGACCAGGGCGATCAATAGGATACCGCTGAACAATTTGCGGCGTTTCCATGGGATGGTGTCGATGACGGCGACCACGCCCGCGGCGGAGAAGGGCAAGGTTAATCCAGCCAGGATCATCACGTGTCGCAGGCTGAACAATTCAAGGTAATCAAAACGCAGAATCAGGGCTAATAACACAAGCCAATGAAGGGCGAGGTTAAACAGAACAACGCGTTGTCCCGTTTGTTGGCCGGCAAGGCCTCGGCGAAGAACCAGCCAGGCGATGGCCGGCAGGAATAACGTATAGCGCAGTGAACGTCCCCAATTTTCCAATATGCGACTGACGGCGATGAATCCTTTTTGATGATCGGTTGGAGATGTGCCGGCTAACTGTATTTTTGGATTTTTACAGTTTGGTTTCGGGATCCGCAGTTGTAATGAGTATTCATGGCGAATGCAAGAAGCGTTATTTCCAATCAAGAATTTTTCGAGCGATTTTTTCTGGATCAGTTTTCCGGTTATGAGCATGAACGGGGCGGCCAGTGCCAAGGCGGCGGCGCTTATCGTAAGCAGGCTGATTAATCGTTGGCGGAAAGTCCAGCGTGGTATGAAAAAGGCGATACCGGCGGCGACGGCCAATGCGGCTTCCGCGCCTTCGGGGCGTATCAGGTATGCTAATCCGGACAAAAGACCACATGCCGCCAGCCAATGAAAACGTTTTTGCTGCAGGCCATGGATTCCGGCGGCCAGGGCGAAGAGGTATAGGCTGAGATGGGGCATATCGCTTAGGCCGTCGGCGGACAGTTGGCAGAACTCGGCGGCAAGAGCAGAGAGCAGGGCGGCGTACAGGCCGACGCGGTGATCGAATAATACGCGGGCGAGACAATAAGCGGCGATGACCAGAGCGAGCCCGCCAATTAAGGCAGGCTTGACAGCAGCGGCGGACCATGAGGCCACCGGATCTTTCAGGGTGGGAAACACGTTGTTTATGGGGGAGAGCAGCGAGTGGCTGGCAGCGATCATGGCTGGATAAAGGGGGGGTTGGTCATGTTCTTGGATGGCCTGGAGTGGCTCCGTGCGGAGCTGTTTGGCGTATTCAACGAAGCGGACGGTGTCCCTGCTGACGGCGGTGGCGTAGGTGACGAGGTACAAACGGATTGGCAGGGCGACCAGTAGCACAATGGCCAATAAAGGCAGAGCCTTCTTGTAATATTTAGTGTTAACAGGGCTGGGCGTTTTTGCTGGTTCGATCATGCCCAAAGGATGGCCGAATTCAGCCGGTTCGTCCAGTGTTGCCAATGGCTGGGTCCGGCATTACTCCAGCATTTCTTTGTCCGGTTTGTGATATTATCGGTTTTGTTTGAAACAGTTATTGATAGACAGCATTGATGGATTGGTCAGGTTTTGATGGCATCCAGGAGGACGACGGCCAACGGGCCGAAGAGGAAGATCGGCAGCCAGGCAGGCAGGGCGGCGAAGGTGGAAGACAGCTCGGCGGAGCCTACCATTTGTTGGCCGGTGAAGGAGACGATGAAAGCGATGGAGCAGGTGACCAGCGATTTGCCTGTCTGGGTGAGTACGCCTTCCGGTATGCGATTCAGAAAGAAGGGTATGCCTAAGAGCAGAAGGACCATGTTTCCGATGGGCATGGTATATCGGGCATGGCGGACCTGGGTGATTTTGGTTGCGTTGACGTCGCCGCGTTTTTCCAAGTGATTCAGCTGTTGGAGGCTGAGGAAATTGATCCATTGTCCCTGCTGACGAAGCATGAGGTCCTCGGGAGTCAGGGTGCAGGGGTAGAAATTTATCGGTTCCCGTTTGAGGGCATCGCCTTCGTTGTCAGGGACTTTTACGTGCATGACATGGCCGGAGAGATCCCAGCCGCTACGTTCTGGATTCCAACTTCCCCGGTCGGCGCGGACGATGCCGGTCAATTGCCCCTTATTGTTCGGATCGGTGGACATTTCGAGGACGATCAGTCCGCGGACTTTTTCCTGTTGAGGGGAGAATTTCAGGGCGCTGACGAGTCGATTTTCCCCGTCCCGGACGAACCATACTTCGTATAGTCGGGATCCTTCAACATCATCGCGATGGCGGGCCAACTTAGGCGCTACGGAAGGCAGTAGCACTTCGTGGTCGAGGATAAGAAGTCCGTTGACCAGCAGGCCGGCTACGACGACCGGGGCCGCTACGCGGTACAGGCTGGTGCCCGAGGCCAGGCAGGCCGTGATTTCATTTTTCCGCTGCAGGCGGGCAAGTGTTCCACAGGCGGCGAACAAAACAATGACGCCGGACAATTGTGAAAAATAGAGGGGGAGGTTGTAAAAATAGTAGTCGGTGATATTGGCAATGATTTCGAAGATGGGTTGGTGCCCCTCGGTGAACTCATCCAGGTTGACGAACAGATCGAGCACGACGTACAGGCTGATCAGTACGAACAGGGCCAATAAGTAATTGCTGAAAAAGCTTTTCAGAATGTAACGGTCAAGTAAGCGAATCATGTCAGGTTATCGTTTCAGGTACTTGCCCAGGACCACGAGGTTGGTCAGCGCGACCAAGCCGATGGCGGCCCAGATAATAACTATGCCAACCAGTGCAGTTTCGGGTTTTTCGGCCATCTGGCGGCCCATGATATTCATAACGACGATGAAAATTCCGGGGATAAAAGCAATGACAAAGGCGGTTAACAGCTGTCCGCCGCGGATAATGACGGCGAGCGAAGCGGCTAGGATCAAGGTGACCAGCACGCTAGCGCTAAAGGCCAACCGGGAATGGATGATGGAATTAATTTCCAGCCCCACCAAGGCCAATTGCTTGTGCATGCCGATACGCTTGTCTTTCACATCCTCCCCGAGCTTAACGCCTAGGGATGGTAATTCTTGCCCGGGAGGTAAATTAGCACCGAACAATTCGTCATCGGAAATTGATTTTGCCTTTTCGTCGAATTTGCTCGGTAGCATTACGTTTTGCAGTTCCTGGCTGCGGGTTTCCACCACATTTCCAGGATTATCCGGATCGGAAAAACGCACGTTGCCTTCTAATCGCAAGTGCAGGGCGATTTGGCCGGGATCGATAGGCTGGGTGGTTTCCATTTCACAGGAATCGGCCTTGTAGGTGATGGTGCGGTTGTTGTGTCGGCTTTTGACGATCACGTCCACAAGCGTCGGTTTAAATTTATCCACCTTCCCATTTATCATGGGTAGCTTAATTTGCCTGGCCTTTATCTCATAGCGATAGCGTCCGTCTTTGATGACAAAGACGTTGTTTTCTTTCAAATCGTTGATTACCTGTTTGTAAAAGAGATTATCGCGTACCAATTGGCGGAGGTTTTGTGCTTTTTCCCGGACATCAGGTAATTCGGTGAGGTGCTTAACGTAATAAAACAGCTCGTTAAGGCCCAGCCATTTGGCTTCCATCTCGACCGTGGGGGGAATGGGGATCGGGTTAATGGGTTGGCGTTCCATGTAGTAAAATCGGTTTCGTTCGATATCCAGGGCACGGACATTGTGCATGATTGCTTGAATCATTGGCGTTTGCCCGCCTTCGGGAGAGGTGAAATCAACCCATACCTCGTTGGCGGTGCCTACCTCGACGAGGTTGTCCCCTTCCAAGTCCATGAATGCTGCGTGGCCGATATAAATGGTTTCGCGGTTATGTTTTCCGGTGATCAGTTGGGTGTCGCCGGCATACAGTACGTAGCCTTTGCTGCGGTAAGGGATGACCCCGCCGGATTTGAGTTTGTTGAATACGATTTTCTGCAGGTCCGCCCGCACCATTTCGTCAAGTTGCTTGATGTATTCGGGAATGACATAGTTGGTGAAACTGAAAGTGAACAGAGCGGTAAAGATGCTCAACAGGAAAGCGGGTAGCAGTAGCCGGTGGATATTGACTCCACTGGATTTGCAGGCATCGAATTCGTTGTCCGCCGCCAACCGCCCGTAAACCATGGCACAAGCGAACAGGGCGGCAATGGGCAGGGTCAAGGTAGTAGCGACCGGCAGGATGAATCCCAACAACTGGGCCAGCTGCACGGCGGTCAGCACGTCGGTTTGGATAATATTTAAAGCCCCGCCGCAAAGACTGAAAGTCAGGGTCAGCCCAATCGCGGTCAACGCGAAGGTTTTGAGCAGTTCGCGGGAGATATACCATTGCAGGCGAAACATGATTTTCGAACTTATCCCCTTTGGCCCCGGCGTCCTGCGGGGTTATGAACCGGTTGTCCGGTATTTCTCCAAGTTCATTCAAAATAAAGAGTAATGACGTTGCTTCCCCACCTGGTGACGCCATTATGCACACCACACTAGCCAAATATATCCCGGCGTCAATAGTCGGCCTCGGATTGTGCCCGGTGTCTGTTGAGTGTTATTTTCCCGTCGGCTGATGATGACGCGGAGTGCGGAGAAGTCATTGCCGATCGGATTCTTTTTGGAATTTACGCCATTTGTCTCCTCAATGTTCAACAATAGTGACTTCAGGCCCATATTTCGTCGGCTGGGGCGGAAAATCTCAAGCAAATCTGATGCACAGGTCCAAAAGCCGTTACAATTATCATGGCTATGAGGCGGAATGACTGCGTTTTAAGGTTAAGGTGCAACTTGAACGGCGCTTGGGTGGAATAAGCTGGTTAACGAGGCGGAGGTTTAGTGGGAGCAGTCTGTGAGGAGGAATTTGATCCAGTCGGAGCAGGCGGCGAGAGTTTTTGGATAAAAGGGCGTAAGCACGAATAAATTTGTTACGGAATGACCAGGGAACTATGAGTGATACTGCTGCTGTAGAAAAAAGTGATCGGCGGACCGGCAGGGTAAAAAACGCGGGTTTTCCGGAGCGTTTATTGCGCAATCGGGGGTTTATGCTTTTATGGGCCGCCTACGGGATCAGTGCGATGGGGGATCATATCTCTGAGGTGGCTGTCTTGAAAGCCAAGGACGTCCTGCATGAAGCGAACGCCATTCAACTGCAGGCGATGATCACCTTCATGTTTTTTTTGCCGTACTTTGTGTTGGGGCCTTTCAATGGATTGATTGCGGATCGGTTGCCGCGACGGGGGATTATGATTTTCGCCGACCTGGTCCGGGCTTTTCTGATGATCAACTTTGCGTTTTTGTTAGGGCAGTTCGCACCATTGGGATCGGCCGGCGCGTTTGTCCCGTTTTTATTGGTAGGGATTTTCGCTGCCTTGTTTTCACCGGCCCGGCTGGCTTTGCTGCCGTCACTGGTTCGGGATACGCAGTTGGTGCGGGCCAACGCATTGACCAGCGGTTTAGGTGTTATCGCCAGCATGATTGCTTTTCTGGTCGGTGGACAGTTGGCCCAACGTTTTGATCCCACGGTGGCTTTCCGGGTGGACGCAGTGACGTTTGTGGCCAGTGCTTTGTGTTTGTGGTTTATTATCCCCCCGTCGCGCGAGGTTCGGCGGCAGCCTTCACAAAGCGGATTTTCCGACCTGGCGGAAGGTCGCGGATATCTTCGCGGGCATAAGCGTTTCATTCAGTTGATCCTGGTGGCCGTGGTCATCTGGGTTTTTGGGGCGATCGTGCACACTACTATCCCCGCCGTTGTGCGTAACATGGTTTCGGCGGACCAGTATTATGCGCAGATCGGGGTGATGCGGTCTCTGTTGGGCTTGGGTATGCTGTGCGGGGCGTTTATGTTGGCTTGGTTTGGTGATGCCTTACGCGGTGAGGTGGCGGTAAGCTGGGGGTTGATAGGAGTGGCGGTTTCGCTGGTTTTGCTGGCGGGGGGAGCGTTTATGTCCACGGCGAGCGGTGGGGGCTATGTTTTGAGTGTGCTTGCCGTTATTTGCTCCGGTATTTTCGGTGCCACCGTGATCGCCAGTTACAACGCCTTGATGCAGAGGATTTTGCCCAACCGGATGCGGGGGAGGATTTTCGGCTTTACCGATCTGGCGGCGATTGGCGGGTTACTGTTGGCTACGGGGACGCTCGGCTTGGTCGATTGGCCTAATATCGATCTCTGGGCCGGTTGGCTCCTGTTTGGAGTGGCCGTTGTGGTGGCGGTTGTCGGAATCATGTCGGTGGTGATTCGAGTGAAGGGCAAGCCCGTACAACCGCGGCACAATTTCTGGGGCAAACTGAACGAGTTTTATTGCAAGTTCTGGTTCCGATTGAAGCGCGAGGGGCCTTGTACCGTTCCCGCCAGTGGGCCGGTGATCGTGGTTTCTAATCATACGTGCAGTGTTGATCCATTACTTTTGATTGCCGGTACGCCGCATCGCCCGATCGGTTTTTTGGTGGCGGAGGAATACTTTGATACGCCGATGTTTAAGCGTCTGATGCGCTTGATTGAGTGTGTTCCCGTTCGTCGGGATGGCCGGGACGCCTCTGGGACGCGGGCCGCCATTCGTCATCTTCGCGAGGGCAAGGCGTTAGGGATTTTTATTGAAGGGCGTATTACCCCGCCGGGCCAAAAGCTGGATCCCAAAGCGGGGGCCGCCATGCTAGCTTTGCATACCAATGCGCTGGTTGTGCCCGCCCACATCAGCGGCACGAAGTACGATGACAGTATTGTCAAATCCTTTTTCCGCCGGCATCATGCCCGGATTCGTTTTGGCAAGCCCATTGATTTCAGCCGCTACTGGATCGACAAGGTTGACCGGGAATCGCTGGAAAAAGTCAGCCAAATGCTCATGCGGCGTATCCAGGAGTTGGGCGAAGAAGACAATCAATCCGCTCGATAGGACTTGTTGCTTTTGAATGCTGTCCGGTCATCGCGGTGGTGCAATAAAAACGCGTTCAGCTTTTTGGCCGAACGCGTTGAAGGCGATTTTATTTTACGGATTTTTTGCGCATTACGCGCAACAGACCACCTGGGTGGTAGGGAAATTTTTCTGCAATTGGTTCAGGATCGTTCCGCCTAAGACCACGTCCATATCCACTGTTTGCGTGTTGTATCGCCGGTCGAGAACGTGGGCGTGTTTTTCGAGAAAGGCGATGGCCCGGCCGTCGGCGGTTTGCAGCCGAACGGTCGCCTTTTGAGGCGGGCCGGAGACCATGGTGCGCACGTTTTCAACCAGCTTCGGCAGTCCGGCGCCGCTTTTGGCGGAAACGGCCACCGCCTCGGGCAGCTTGTGTTGCAAGACCTGCAGCAAGCTTCGGTCTTCGATGGCATCTATTTTGTTCAGCAGAATAAGGGTGTTATGATTTTCGCAACCGATCTCTTTGAGCACCTCGGTAACCGCCTGGTATTGTTGCAAAGCGTTCGGCGAGGAAGCGTCCACCACGTGCAAGAGCAAGTCGGCGTGAATGGCTTCTTCCAGAGTGGCTCGGAATGAGGCGACCAAGTGGTGGGGTAGTCGATTGACGAATCCGACCGTGTCGCTGAGCAGGGCGTGTTCAGCATCGCCCAGTTCCCATCGGCGCGTCTTGGTATCCAGCGTGGCGAACAATCGATCTTCGGTGACGACTCCCGCGTCGGTCAGGGCATTCATCAGGGTGCTTTTACCCGCGTTGGTGTAGCCGACGAGGGAGACGTTGAAATGCTCTTTACGGCTGCGAACCTGGCGGACTTTTCGTTTGTCGATTTGGCTGATCTGCCGTTTGAGCATGGTCAGCCGACGTTTGACGATTCGCCGGTCGATTTCGATCTGTCGTTCGCCCGGCCCGCGGGTTCCGATGCCACCGACTGTTCCGACCCCGGTTCCACCGCCCGCGCCGGCGATTCGTTCCAGGTGGGACCACATGCCGCGCAAACGTGGAGCGGTATATTCGAGCTGAGCCAATTCCACCTGCAGGCGGGCTTCGTGGGTTTGAGCCCGGCTGGCGAAGATGTCCAGAATCAATTCGCTGCGGTCAATAATCTTGCATCCGACGGCGTTTTCGATTTCCCGCAATTGGGCCGGTGAAAGATCGTCGTCGAAAATAATGACATCGGCGTCGTGTTCTTCGACCTTGGCGGCCAGTTGTTCGACCTTACCCGCTCCGATGTAGAACCTGGGATCGATGTCCATGCGGCGTTGGAGAAGCCACTCTTTCACGTTGGCGCCGGCCGACTCGGCCAGGGCCTGTAATTCGCGCATGGATTGCCAAGTGTCGAAATCGTTATCGCGCAAATCAACCCCGACCAATAGGGCATTTTCCCGTTGTACGGATAAGGATGTTCTTTCTTCGAGATGGGGATGGCTTCTTTCCCGCTTTGCAGATTGCAGAAGTGACTTTGGGTTTTTCGTGGGTACGTCTCCTTTATTTATTCAATCCCGGGTTAAACGAATTATTTAGCCGTTACCTCTAACGCTACGCCTCCTGTCCACAAATTATTTTATCATTTGTCCGGGGGCAGGCCAATATTTTTATCCAGTAGAATTTGCCGCCCCAAAGGCTGGAGAGGGTCGGTGGGCGTCTTTTAAGTCTGTGACTTAGAAAGTTTTAGTCGGCCTTTGGAGCGTCGGTGGTTTGTGCATGGTCAGCGGTTGCATCGGCGGAAGCGGGTTGCTCGGTAACCGCGCCCCAGTTTTCGGCGATAGTGGTGATCATCGGATATTTTTCGGCCAAGGGAGGTAGGTCTTTATACAGTTGGGCGCGGCGGGCCAACAGTTGGTGGGGTTGATTCTGGTTTTCTCGCAGGCAGGCCTCGGCCAACAGGGCATGAACCAGG
>CAZMVS010000318.1:0-17079 GCA_964569525.1 uncultured Planctomycetales bacterium | reverse complement strand
AGCCTTTTACACCCAACCGCTTGGCCAACACGTCCACCAACGCCTTGGCGGATAGCACTCCCATCTCCACCAGGGTTTCACCCAGACGCCCCTTGTCTTTGCGTTGCAGCTTCAGGGCCGTTTCCAAGTCCTCTTCGGTGATCGCTCCACTGCGCACCAAAAGAGTCCCCAGCTTCTCCGGACTTTTAATCAAAGTCTGCATAAATTATTCCAACTGCTTACTTAGCCGCCTTTTCAACGCTCGGATATATTTCAAATCGTTCCGTCAGATCCGTCAGCCGAAATATCTCCTCACAAATCTCGTTCAAGCCGGCTAACTTCAAACGCCCACCCTGCTCTCGGAAATTTCGGCTCAGCTCCAGAAACATTTCCAATCCCGCGCTATCGATAAAGGGAACCTCGGTCAGGTCGATCATCAATGTCCCTCCGCCGGACGCGGAAGATTCGTCGGCCATGTTCCGCAATTCGTCACACTCCGCCTGAGTAATTGCTTCCCGCGGGCAGAGAACCCACGCCCCGCCGGCCTGGTAAGAACTCACTTTCACGACCTAACCTCCTCCGCGTTCACTTTCGCAGTGGTACTCACCATGGTTTGTTTATCTTCGCGCGCGGACTGCAAGGCGGAAAAGGCTTGTAACATTAGATTTTCAGAAGAGACCTGATCCAATCCGCTTCCCGCCAAACCGGCCCGCAGAGTTATAAACTTCTCCGCTCCCTGATGGGCTATGGATTTGCCCACCTCGTTCATAAGCTTCTTACAGATTAACTCCGCCAGGGAAATGTCCAAGCGGCGAAGTACCGTAACAAAAAGGGAATCGCTGAATCGACCGACAATATCATCCTTGCGAACGCCGTCGCATATTACCTGCCCCACGGATTCAATCACCCCGTCCCGCTTATCCCACTGCCCTTCGTCGTCCAAACCACGCAAGCCCTCCAGGCAAAGCACCATCACCACAACCGGTTCGTAAGACTCGTAGCTCCGCTGCACCATCTCATCGAGCAAACATAAAAATTCGATCCGGTTCAGGACTCCAGAGGCCCGATCCTTCAAGTGAGCGATGCGTAGCTGGTCCGCTTGGTAAACATGCTGCCAGAATTCTTCCATTAGGTCGGCAGCCAACTGCAGATGCTGCTCATCCTGCGGCTCTTCGAATTGATCCACCGTCACCAGGCCGATCGGCCGATTTTGATAGTACACGGGAATCGCCCAGGCCGGCGGATTCGTACCGGCTTGAGCCAGTTCCTGGATCATCGGCGGGGTTGAATCCGAGGCGGCCAGGAACCGCCTGCCGCTGGTCAATACGTGCGATAGTAAACCGTTCTGCTCCAAGGAAATCGCGTTAGCGGAATCCTTCCGGCTGAGCGGGTACAGTTGTCCGCCCTGCCCCACGCGAAAACATCGAATGCGTTTTGCACCGGTCAATATCTGCAGGTATTCACGCAAATGAACGTCAAACGAAGTCCAGGACTCCTGATGACGGTCCCATTCGTTCATCCATTCCCGATGACGGGCCAATGCCTCCCGCCAACTCGATGGCAATTCATCGCTATTATTAAACCTTTTTATTGTCGAACCCATAGTGCGTGTATTAGTATCATTTGTATTCATTTGTGAATCCGGCGAAAGCGTCCCCCCTTTAATATTCAAGAGAATCCCGGAAAGCGCCCCAACACCCATCATGGCCAACAGGGCGGTGACATTGGTCTGGGTAAGCACCATCTCCTGGTCCAACGTATCCACCATGCCAAAACGGGCGGCGATCCACACCGCTCCGAAAAGCATGCCCAGCATGATTCCCCCCCTTGCATTTAAAACCGAAGCCAATGGAACCAGGCAAATGATTAAAAGCATCGTTCCAAGTTGGAAAAATACAGGGCACAGCCAACCGGCCCACATCAGGGTAACCGCTCCAACGGCACCAGCGGCACCAATGCTGACATGTCTTAAGTTGTTTTCCCGACTCGTCAGGATCACTTTTCCTGCTCCTTAATATGTGCAAAAACCTTCGCGAAAAGGTCCGGCTGCCCATCCCGAAATTTCCGGAATCCCTTTTCGAGGGCTATCACCGCTTCCGGATCAAATTTGGTACCGCTTTCCTCGCGCAATATGCTCAAGGCTTTTACCAGCGAAAAGGCTTCTCGATAAGATCGGCACGAGGTCAAGGCATCAAACGAATCCGCTACGTGTACGATGCGCGCCGGCAATGGGATCTCCTTTCCTTTCAGGCCTCTCGGATAACCGCTGCCGTCCGGAACCTCGTGATGATAGAGAACGATATCCTGCACCGAAGCAAACGACATAATCGGCGCAATGATCTCGTAACTCATCGTCGAATGTTGTTTGATTTGCTCGTACTCTTCATCTGTAAGCTTGCCGGGCTTGGTTAAAATACCATCCTGAATGCCGATCTTACCTACGTCATGCAGCACGCCTCCCCATTCCAGGTCCTGCAACTCTTCGGCTGACAAGCCCATCTGCTCCCCGATCAAGCGGGACAACAAACCAACCCGCTCCGAATGACCGGAGGTATAACGATCCTTCTTGTCGATTGCACTGGTCAGAGCCCGGACCGCCTCGAAAGACATGGTCTTCAGACGTTCCGAAAGGCGGACATTGTTCAAAACGTGCTCGGCATGATTGAGAACCGAGTCAATCATCATCATGTCACCGGACACAAACTCTTGATGGCCATCACGCCTGCCAAACACCATGATGTTCGGGCCGGCCTCCTCTTCAGTCAGCGAACCAAATATCATATGGCCCGATAGGATTTTACTTTCCCGGCAAATTTTTACCTCAACCGTTCCCCGTTGGGAGATATCCTCCATTGTCGGTCCAAAGCATTCCCGTATCTCGCTTATCGTTTCATTACGATCGTTTTGTCCGTCGCCGCACCACCACAACACCCCGTCATCACCGGACAAGCAACAAGACCAATGACACTCCAGTGTTTCCGCCAGACGACGCAGCAAAAACAACTTGATTTGCGCACTATTACGGGCCTTGCAAATCTGCTGGGTAATATCAAACAACACATTGAGCTGCTCATAACAGCGGATCACTTCGGTGGCCAAGCCACTGCTTTCATCGCTTAGCTGCCGACAGCGGTCCCACAACTCAGCCGCCGCTCGCAATCTATCGGCGGCAGGGGATAATCCTTCCGTCGAATGCTCCGGGCATGGATCGAGAACCAATACCGGCCGATTGGTCTCCATGTTGTCCAAAATGGCAATCGGATATCCCTTTTCACAAACCGCCGGGCATTGCTCCGCGAATATAGCCTTGCCACTGAACAAGGCACGCACTATTTCACATGCCCCTTCCGCCTGCGCCCCGCCGTCTTCCTGAATACAATGCCGTAAACAGGTTGGACAATGAATCGGCTTATCCCCACAACAAGCGACTTCCACTCCCGTCGCTCGCTGCAAAAGATCGCGGATCGTTCTCTCCGGCCCCGCTTGCCTTGCAGGTGTTTGAGCCTCAAATGTCGTAAACGATGCCATCGACTTAACTATTCCCTTCTATAACCTGAGCGTACTGCTCAGACTCATCCCATAACCGTTGCACCTCGTCCATCAGTCGCGATGGACTGAACGGCTTGGGATGCAGCACCACGTTTAACCCCTCCAGGCAGGCCTGGAGATATTTTTGATCACAACGGGAAGTCAGCATGACTGTTCCCACCTTCGGAAGATTCTCCTCCGCGCATGCCCGGGTCAGTTCCACCCCGTCCATCACAGGCATATTCATGTCTGTGATCAACAAGTCAGGCTGATGAGCCCGAACAAGCTCAAGTGCCTTTCTCCCGTTGGAGGCCTCGTATATCGTGTGGCGATTCTGTTTCAACCATAGGCTCACCACACGCAAAATATGAGCATCATCCTCTGCCAATACTACGATCGCCATTCAAACTCCCCTTACGTCTGTACCGCCGCCAGGCTTTCGATAGGCATATCAACCGTAAACGTCGAACCTTTGCCCATTTCACTTTCCAGCTCGATGTTACCGCCGTGGGCGCGAGCAATTTCCAAGGCCAAAGCCAGGCCCAAACCAGTACCCAGTTGCTCGTTAACCTCTTCGCTCTCCGATCGATAAAACTTCTCAAACACCTTTTCCTGTTCCGACTCGTCGATCCCTATCCCGGTATCACAAACATTAATATGCAGGCGACCGCCGTCCTCCAGGCAACTCACCTCTACAGTCCCACCTTGCAACGTGTACTTGATGGCATTTCCTACCAAGTTGGTCAGCACCACCGCCATCTTCTCTTTGTCTCCGCGAATCGTCGGTACCTTGGCCGGCAAGGAAAGGATTAAGTCCACTCCCTTTTCATCCGCGTTGGCTTGCATGTCTTCCACAACCTGCCGAATTAATCGGGCGGTATTTACATCATCCATGCTTAATCGCATTGAACCCACCTCCAACTGGGACAGGCTCAGGATGTCTTCAACCAGCCGAGACAGGCGGTGGGTCTCCCCCACAATTACGTTGTAACACTCCCGCAAAACATCAGGATCATTCAATACCCCCTCCGATAGCGTCTCTGCATAGGCCCGAATATTAGTTAGCGGTGTGCGCAGCTCATGAGTCACGTGATAGAAAAATTGACTACGCGAATGCTCCATTTCTCGCTGGGCACTAATATCGCACAAAAAGACAGCCGTCTCCTGACTGTTTCCTTCCCCCGTGCAATGCACTGACGTCAAGCGAAATGCGCTATCCGTTAACGTCGCTTCGCAGTTCTGGTCAATCGTCCTCCCTTCCAGATGGTGCAATCGTGGCAACTCCTGTTCAACAAATTCCGCCATGTTCCGCCCAGGCAAATTGTCCGCCGACACGCCCAGCATCCTGGCCGCTACCGCGTTGGCGTAGGTAATCGCCCAGTCTTCGTTGACCGTCACCAGACCGAAAGGCATCTGGCCGAGCAACTCCATCACCCACTGCATTTGGTAGCGTTCGACCGTCTCCTGAGCATTATTTTGAAGCTGTCGATCCTCCAATTGACTGCGGATATCCCCGATTTCCTCCACCAATTGGTTCCAACCATGGGCCAATTGACCGAAGCGATCTTCCAATTGAAGTTGCTCCAAGTCCTCTTCTACGCCGGCGGCCAAACGATTCAGGTTCCGCTGAATTTTGTCTAGCGATTCCTGCTTCTGCCGTAACCGATAAAAACACCACCCGGCAGCCCCACATGCCAAAACCGTGACCACCGCTGACAAAAGCGTTGTCCACGGTCCTGGCCAAGACCATGCCTGCATCGGTAAGGCATAACCACCTGTGAATTGCGTAAACTCGGTTAACATGGATTCCCCGTATCCCCGTGGCATTTGGCAAAACGAGAACAATCCCGTCATTGGGAAAACTCATCTATACTCTCGTATTATCGAAGTAACTTCCGGGGCAATTAACCTTTAAGCGAACAATGTGTCACCAGCTTGCCCGATAACAATCTCCCCCGTCACTTTGAGGTCCCATATCGCGATGGCTTTGCTCAGTTTTTCAACAGTTGCCGCCGGAAAACGAACAAGTAAGACTGTAACCCTGAACTTGTTTTGCCGGTGACCTGAAAAATGGCGAGCGAGGCAGACAAAACATCTTGCGTTAACGTAAATTTTTCGTTAATAATAACTTAGCAGCAGAAAGGGCCATTGAGAGCAATCCTGAATTGTACCGGTCCAGACAGACTGTAGCATTGGCTGTTTTTCGTTACAATACAAGATATTTGATTCTTCCCAAGCTCTTGGTCAACCGGAAACGATGGCCGCGGAAACTATAAAAATAACAAACTTAAATGAGGACGTTGTGTATGTTGCCCCTGGTCCGAAAAAATGATTTTTTTGTGCAAGGTGTTACCATGAACAAAATGAAGGTGCTTCCTTTTCTCTTCTATCTTGTGCTCATCGTAGGATTGACCGCTTCGTCTGCCATTGCCGCCACGGATACGTCAAATCAAGATAAAAACAATAAATCCGCCCACCCCAAATGGCGATGTGATGAACCCGTGTATAACTTCGGCAAGGTATGGAGCGGGGAAAAAGTCAAAAATACCTATATCTTCCATAATGACGGTGACGCCCCGCTTCGTATTCTTAACGTCCGGGCAGGCTGCCGCTGTACCGCCACCAAAGATTATGATCGCGTAATTGAACCCGGCAAACAGGGCAAACTACCGGTCATCCTGAATACTAAAGGATATCGACATCCAATCACCAAAACTATCCGAGTTACGACGAATGACCCTCATAATCGCCACGTCCTTTTGAAACTCAAGGGGGACGTGAAACCATTGGTGGATATCAAACCAAATATTATCAACTTCGGCCGCATTAACCAAGGTACTGAATTAACTCAAAACGTCTTTATCACCAATAATACTGATCAGAAGATGAATCTTACTCCCTTGGAAGGTAAAAAGGACGTTTTTTCCTGGAAAGTAGAGGAGCTTGAGCCCGGCAAAAAGGCTAAATTGATCGTTACCGCCAACAAGCCTTTCCAGGATGGCCCTAATAACACCCGAATTCTGTTAAAAACCGGTCTCTCCAAGGATCCTCGGATTAACCTCTTCTGCCAACTGATTAAGCCCCCATTGATCGAATGTACTCCACCGGTAATATGGACTAGGTCAAAAATCGAAAAAACCTATACCCGTTCCATCTTGGTGCGGTTTAACGGCCAAGGCGTCATGAAGCTGGAGTCTGTCAAACCTGACCATCCTGGAGTCGAGACCAGCATCGAAACGGTTTCTCAAGACAGTGCCTATCGGATAAAAGTATCCCTGCCCGAGGGACTGATCATCGATCCTGACAATCCCATCCAGCTGGTCATTAAGACCAACGTGGATAAGAAACCGCGTGTGGAAATTCCGATCAAGGCTCGGCCGACACGACAAGCGCATACGAATCATCTGGGGAACAAATCTCGCGAACTCATCGGCAACAAGGCACCACACGTCGAACTCAGCACCCCGGATAGTAAAAAGCTGACCATCGGCCAAACCAACGGAAAGGTACAACTGCTCAACTTCTGGACCCCTACCTGCCTGCATGCTCAGGAAGAACTCCAGAACATAGAATTACTGGCTGCTCAACTTCGCGAGGACAAAAACCTGGCCTCAAAAGTACAACTGATCAACATCAGCCTGAACACCTTCCGCCCCGCTGAGGAGATAGCAAAAATAGCCAACCAAATCACCAACCTGCCTCTGGCACTCGATCCCAAACACCAGGCGGCCGCGAAATATAAAATCAAACGCTCACCAACTGTCTTTCTGGTCAGCCCTAAAGGTATCATCGAATCCGTTCACCAAGGATATCGCTTCGGCATGACAGAGGATCTCAAAAAGGAGATCCAGCTGCTGGCCCAGGGAAAAACCAACGAAGACTTTGGCTCGTATTCGCCTCGGAGTGGCCAATACTGTCCTTTGGTCCCTCCGATCCATAAACAGGACGACGCCGGCCCCAGATTAACCTTGGAAACCCAGCAATATTACATAGGCTGGATCCAGCCTGGTGAAAAACAAACCGTCAATGCCTATTACAGAAACGATGGGAATAAACCCTTACAAATAAAATTAATCGATGGAACTAATAATCTGAAAGTTAATAGCTTCACTAAGTCTATAAAACCTAATGAAGTTGGCAATGTGAAATGTACTTTGATCGCCCCTCCAGATACAGGCGTCTTTTCCACCCGGATGGAATTCGACACCGATGACCATCAACGGCCCAAGCAATTACTGAGGGTGATGGCCATGGTCAAGCCACTGGTGACTTATATGCCTCCCAATGGGATTAATTTTGGCCGTGACAGCTTTGACGAACCGGTCGTCGCGCAAGCCGCCCTTTCTTACCACGGTTCCGGAACTATCCATTACACAGGGGCCAAATGTGATTCCCAAAATTTTGAGGCCCGCGTCAAAACCTTTGGCAACAGTACCCAGGCTTTGCTAGAGGTCACCGCCAAGCCTCCCCTAAAACAAGGTATGCACAAAACCCAAGTTGGGATTAAAACTGATAATCCTAAAATTCCTTTGGTCAAAATCCCCGTCCGCCTGTATAAGCCAGACCCCATCGAAGTTATCCCCAAAAAACTCACACTTAGTAAAAAATCCAGGCCTCAGCGCCGGCTGATTCTGATTACCAACAATCGAAACCAACAGCTGGATATCCTCGACGTCAAAACTACCAACGACAGCATTCATCCCCACATCAGTGCATCACCAAATGGAGAATCTTTCCGCGTTAGTGTGACCTTTGACGCCAATTTCGATTGCAAGGACCACGAAGAAAAAGTACTCATCATGACGAACGATAAACAACAATCAAAAATAGAGGTGCCCATCCGCATGCGTTCCGCGCAATCGGATTGAAAATCTACCCCATATTTGGCCCACAACACCACCATTGATTAACTGTTGCGTCACTTTGGGGAAGTCCAAATTATGGTATGCAATCCGGATCGGCTATCCGGCCTGGGCCGCTGAGACAGCCCTTAAAAAGGGACACGTCGTCCTGGTCCACGTCTTCATCGGCATCCATCAGGGCATCCGCACAAGCAGGACCCTCCAGGGGATTGAATGAGCCGGTAAGACAGAGTTGTAAGGCGCCGAAATCCTCCATGTCCACGTCGTTGTCCACATCGAAATCGCCGGGAACGTGCGGTACGGCGGAGGCTTCCGCCGAGGTTGAATTCAGCGGGTCATCCGTATGGGCAAAAGCGGCATAGTAATAAGTCATGCCGTTCACCAGGCCCGAATGCACGTAGCTGTCTTGGCTACCGGGTTCGGCGGCTTTGTCCACAACGAGTTGGCCGTCCTGCGGATCAACTGGGAATCCATCCGTCTTAACCCGGATCATGGTTCCACTGAATTCCCGGTCGGAAGGATTGGTCCAAAAGAGGGAAACTTCCTGGTTACCTCCCTGGGCTGTAAAAGAGGAGACGGGACCCGGCGGCTCGGGGGGACGATTGTGGGAATAAAACACATAACACTCTTCCGTTCCCCCAATGTCCTTGCGTTCCACCCAGACCACGTGCGGATATTCATCCAGATCCAGGGTGATATCGGCATCATAGGCCTTATTCGTGTTGGGGCCGGAGGAAACCAGTTCGGAATTTGATTGGCCGGAATACTTGTACCAGCGATAAAAGATTTCTGAAGCGGCGTCCGCTGTCGAGGCGGCATAAACCATGTGCATCGTATTGCTGTTGTCGAAATTAGCATTCCGAACGTCCATTTGCCCCCAATTTTCAGGTTCTGTCCACTGGCTTCCAGTCCAGCGGCTATAGGCCTGCACGTTTTGAGAGCCACCGAAACGATCAAGCCAAAAAACGTTGGGGTAATCGTTATTATCCAGGAATATCTTGGGCACTTTCCCGTAAACTGTATTGTTCAATTGCTTCCATTGTCCGGAAGGCAACCAGGCACCGGGGTCGCCCAAGTTGGTATTCTTGGTGTAATAGGCCTGAAAACCGTTGTTGAGGAAATCATCGTGCCAAACCACGTGTACCGTGTCGCCACTGGCATCCACCGCCAGATTGGGAGCAACCGAGCCGTAAGATGTTCCAGGGTAATTAGAGGTGATATTCTGGGTTGGCTGCCAGACTGAATTTTCACGCTTGCGGTACATGATGTCCGCCTCGCCGCCCACCATATTATCCTGCGTCCAGACCACGTGGACGTCGCCAAGGCGATCTACCGCTACGTGTGGATCAATGGCGTTGTCCGCATCACCGCCGGCACCGCTGCTTACCATAGTCGGCCCTGACCAGGCTGAACCGTTGTATTCCCAGTAGTAAACCGTATACGCCCCGGAACCGCCTACCCGAAATATCCCCACCACGTGGACAATGCCGCTAGGACTGACCACCATGTCACATCCCGGTTCTTTGTTGTTGTCACCGGGCAGGTCCTGGGGATCCGACCAGGTTTCGTCTTCCAGATACCGGTAAAGGATACGATTAATTTCGCCGGCAGGCGTTGGTGTATAAGCAAGATGGATACGTCCGGAGGCATCGGTTTCCAGGTTGGGTTGACCTCCCGCCCACTCGATACCGGGATGCAAATCATACTCTGTTGTCCATGCCTGAGCTACCACCGGCAACATAGCCAACGTTGCAATCAACAACAGTTTTAGCCAATAACGCATGATAGTTCCTTCAAATATTCCATGACACGCATGTTGAACTTTCATTTAGTAAACGTTCGGCCTTTATTTACCTCATCTCAACTACTGAGATGCGCAACCAGGGTCCGCCACAACATTAGCACCACTGAGGCAACCCTTGAAAAGGGAAACATCGTCCTGATCTACGTCGTCATCGGTGTCCATCAAGGCTTCGACGCAGGCAGGATCCTCCTGGGGATTAAAAGATCCGGTCAGGCACAGCTGGAAAGCGGCGAAATCCTCCATGTCCACGTCATTATCCGCGTTGAAGTCCCCCGGCGGATGGGGAACGGCGGAACCCGTCACGCCGGCGGCGTAAATCGGGGTGAAATCATGTGCAAAAGCTGCGTAATAATACGTTTGGCCGTTCTGCAAACCGGTATGGATGTGACTATCCTCGGAGCCCGGGTAATTGGTTTTGTCCACGACCAGGGTACCATCCTCGGGGCCAGTAGGATAACCGGTGGTTTTTACACGGATCATGGTCCCGTTAAAGTTCGGGCTGGAGGGATTAGTCCAGGTCAGCTCGGCCTGCTGATTTTGTCCGGTGGCAGTAAAAGAGGCCACCGGATCGGGCGGGCCCGTACTGACCGGCAGGAAGGTGTACCAGGTATTAAAGGTGCCTTCACCCCCGGATTCTGTCTGGGTTTCTTCCCAAACCACGAAAACACGATTGTCGTCGGCGAAAATTTCCCCATAGAGGGAATCGGTCGCGTTTGTCTGGGAAATATTTTCCCAATTGCTCCAACTACCGGTCATGTTGGTGGAGTGGAAGATTTCGCGATTATTCTGGGCGTCGGTAATGGCATCGCATATCACGTGGGCATAGCCATTGCCGTCAACGGCGATTTTGGTCCGATTCGGATGATCCAGACCGACGGGCAGGCGGACCGCATCGCTCCAGCTTGAACCGTCAAAATGCTGCACTCGCACATACCAATCCGCTTCGCTGTATTCCTCAAAATAGCAAACCCACACGGTATTGTTAGGACCGGCGGCAATACCCGGACGAGTAGGACCGGTCCGCACAGAGGTAATTTCCTGCCTGGGCTGCCAGCTGCCATTGACCATTCGGCGGGTGTTCACATGATAGGTGCCGCTGATGCGATCCACCCAGGCCACGGTAACGTCGCCGTTGGGAGCGACGGTCATGTTCGGGGTTACAGATCCATAAAGATCTCCACCGGCAGTGTCGGACAGATTCATGGGGGGCTGAGAGAAACCCGAGCCGGTCCATTCGGAAAGATAGATATCGTAATTGTCGTAGCCCCAAATATTTTCCTGCCAGGTAACCAGCGGGTTGGTGCCGTAGCGGGCGGCAACGGCAGGCTGAAGGGATTTGCCTTCATAATCGTGGTGGGGAGTATTGCTGGCATTATAGATCGGTCCCCAGCCGGTGGAGGAATCTTTCTTGCGGTACCAGACTTCGAAATTTAACGGGTCGCCCATACCGTCGTCTTCCCGCATCCAGACGGTATGGATATCAGTGCCGTCAGCGTCCAGGTCAACCTGGTAACAGTGCACGCTATCGCCCTGGGAGATTTCCACAGGAGAGGCAAACGTTCCTGATGTGTCATGGGTGTACCAAATCTGGAAGGTGCTGCCACCAACACGTTCCCGCCAGACAACGTGGGCATAACCTTCAGAATCGATTGTAACCCTGGGGTCCAGGCTGTCCTGGCTGGTACGTAAGATCGGCTGAGGCGTGGTCCACCCGATCACCGAGCTACAAACTGAAAAAATGAGACCTATAAACAAGTATGGTACCAATCCGGAGTGTCGCATCGAAATGCCTCCCCCCATAATTGCTGCTGAATAAAAGCTTCCTTATTCATTTTACCATATTCGAATCGTCAATTTACACAACCAGGATCCACAGTAATATTCGGCCCGCTTAGACAACCGATCATGATGGACATATCGTCCTGATCCACGTCATCATCCCCATCAATCAGGGCATCGATGCAGGCGGGATCCTCCTGCGGATTGAAAGGTCCGGTAAGACACGACTGGAAAGCGCCAAAATCCTCCATGTCAATATCGTTGTCGTGATCAAAATCGCCGGGAACATGCGGGATTCCCTCCGCGGTAACGCCGGTGGCGTAATTCGGCGTCCAATCATGGGCAAAAGCCGAGTAATAATAAGCCTGCCCATTCTGCAAGCCGGTATGGGTATAGCTATCCGTGGTATCCGGGTAGCCCGCGCGGTCGATTAATAAAGTTCCATCTTCCGGACCGGTTGGAAAACCCGTGGTCTTGTAGCGAATCATGGTACCGGTAAAATTCGCGCTGGAAGGATTGGTCCAGTTCAATTGGTTACGTTGATTGCCTTCATCAACAGTAAACGAAACAACGGGATCGGGCGGGCCGGGATTGACCAAGTTATAGGTTTGCCACGTATTGTATGGACCTTCTCCACCTTGCTCCCCTTGCGTATCAGACCAAACTACAAGGATACGTTCATCATCAGCAAAAATATCGGCGCCCACGGATCCCGTCCCCGTAGTGCGGGATAGATTCTCCCATGCAGACCAACTTCCGGTACGGTTGTTCGAATAAAAGATGTCGCGGTGATTCTGGGGATCGGTATAGGCGTCTGCCACCACGTGAACATAACCCTGCTGGTCAACCGCAATCTTGGGCCGGGCGGGATGGTCAAGCGTTCCGGGAAGCATGACCGGATCATTCCAACTCGTGCCATCCCACCTTTGCACCCAGATATACCAGTCATACTCGTTGGGTTCATGGCGATAAGCGATCCAAACATCGTTATTCGGGGCGGCATCGATACCCGGTTGCTCAGGCCCGTTCCGCAACGTCGAGATCTCCTCCCGTGGCGTCCAGGTGCCGTCAACCAACCGCCGCACATTTATGCGATAATCGCCACTGATACGATCCGGCCAGACGGCGGTTACCACACCATCCGGCGAAACCGTCATATTGGGCTTAACCGATCCGTACACACTGCCGTACGGCGTGTTTGAAAGATTCATGGGCGGAACGGTAAATCCGTCGCCATCCCACTCGGAAAGATAAATATCATAATTGTCATGGGCGTAGATATTTTCCTGCCAGGCCACGATCGGATTCGTTCCGTAACGGGCCACAATAGACGGACTGGTGGAAAGATTTTCCCACTGAGGCGTTCCCGTGGTATTGCTGGCGTTATAAATGGATCCCCACCCCGTAGAAGAATCCTTCTTGCGATACCAGACTTCAAAATTATCCCCTACGTCATGTTTTCTCAACCAGACAGTGTGAATATCCGTCCCGTCGGCGTCCAGATCAACCTGGTAACAATGCATATCATCACCTTGGGATAGCTGGACGGGTGTCTCAAAAGATCCGGAGGCATCATGGGTGTACCAGATTTGATGATAGTCATTTACATATTCCCGCCAGGCAACATGGGCATTGCCTTGGGAGTCCAATATAACGCGCGCTTCGAGACTGTTTTCACCAGTGCGCAAGATCGGTTCCGGATTAGACCATCCCATTGCCGATGAGCTAACCGACAAGAATAATGCCACACAGACGCCTGTTATGAATTGAGCCTCTTTCAAAACTCCGCTCCCTTTATTCATGCCATGGACAGAAATGTATAACAATTATAATACCATTTTAAGGAGGATTTACACACCCCGGATCCACAAAAATCCCCGCCCCACTCAGGCATTGCTTGAATATGGCCACATCTGCTTGATCTACATCGTTATCGGAATCAATCAGGGCGTCCTTACAGGCAGGATCCTCCTGGGGAACATACGATCCAGTCAAGCACAGTTGGAACGCACCAAAGTCCTGCATGTCGATATCATTATCATGGTCGAAATCACCGGGTACATGGGGGATGGCTGAGGCGGTAACCCCAGTAGCATATGCAGGATTCCAGGTGTGGGCAAAAGCGGCGTAGTAATAGATCTGGCCATTCTGTAGGTTGATATGGGTATGAGAGCTCTCGCTGCCGGGCGAGGCGTATATATCCGCCAACAGAGTACCGTCACTTGGGCCGGTGGGAAATCCGGTGGTCTTATAGCGGATCATGGTACCGCTGAAATTCTGGCTGGCAGGATTGGTCCAGGTTAAATTATTTTCCTGGTTGCCGCCTTGAATGGTAAAGGATTCAACGGGATCAGGAGGAAGCGGCACTAAAACAAAATCGAGATTTGTCGTGTTATTTTCGGTTACCGTAACGTCGCTAATGGTCTGGGTCTCGTACCATGTTTTGCTGGCATGAACGTCATAAGTTCCCACAGCCAAGGGTGAAAGTAAATAGGAACCGTCGCCATCAGTGACCGCTTCCAGATCCGCACTTATCCATACGGTTACATCGGACAGCAGGTGGCCTTGTGGATCTTTGACTACGCCGGCGATTGATCCCGTAGGGCCACTAATCACCGGGTGGGTGTTGTACCAGGTGTTATAAACACCCGTCCCACCGGCGTTGTTGCTGTTTTCCTGCCATGTGATCACCAATCGTTCATTATCCTCGTCAATGGCAATTTGACCGTTGATCGACTGCGTCGCGTTAGTCTGGGAGACGCTTTGCCAGTCATGCCATGATCCGCCGTCATTGTGCGTATAAAAGATGTCACGATTATTCTGAGGATCGGTGTATGCATCGGTTATAATGTGCACGACTCCGTTGGCATCAACCGCCACGCGGGGGCGTACCGGAGAATCCAGGTATGTGGGCAACAGTTGGGGAGAAGACCAGTTGCTGCCGTCATACTTTTGCAGCCAGATTTCCGATTGTGCACTATAGACCACATAAACATGATTACTGGCATCGACGGCCATTCCTGCACGACCCGGTCCCATCTCAATAGTAGAAATCTCCTGGCGCGGTTGCCAGACTCCGCTGACCCGCCGACGAACGTTGAGGTGATAGTCACCGCTAATACGGTCCGGCCAAGCGACGGTGACCTCCCCGTTCGGGGCAATAGTGATGTTGGAAGCCACTGAACCATACACGGCACCGTACGGCGTATTGGATAAATTCATAGCAGACGAAAAACCGGACCCCGTCCATTCGGTGAAATAAACATCATAATTATCGTCTGCATAGATGGCCTCATCAAAGGTCACCAGTGGGCCAATCCCGTTGCGGGCGGCAATGGCGGGCTTGAGGGTCTTTATAGGCGTATTGCTGGCATTGTAGATAGTGCTGTCCCAACCCGACAAGGTTTTCTTGCGGTACCAGGTCTCGAAATTGCTACCCGTCTGATCGCTGGACCATACAACATGCACCTCAGTCCCATCCGTCGTCACCACAGGCTCATAACAATGAATGGACCCCCCTTGCGAAATTTCCGCAGGCGTATGGAAAGAACCGGAGGTGTTGTTGGTGTACCAGATCTGAAAGACAGAGCCGCCCACACGTTCCCGCCAGACGAGGTGCGTATGGCCGTTGCCATCCACGTCCATTCGCGGATCCAGACTGTCTTCCGTGGTGCTCACTACCGGTTCAGGCGTGGACCATCCTGTGGCGGTTCCCATAAACATGCAAGAAAAAAACATGCCGGCCAATAAGCAATGCACGAGGCGCATAGTCATCCTCCTTCTCCATCAAGGTGGAGATTGTTATCGACTTGCACAAGAGAGATCGGCAACAACATTTGCTCCACTAAGGCAACCCTTGAAAAGTACCACATCATCCTGGTCCACGTCGTCGTCATTATCCATCAACGCATCGATACAGGCGGGATCCTCTTGTGATACAAACGAACCCGTTAAACATAGCTGAAAGGAACCAAAATCCTGTATATCAATATCATTATCATGGTCGAAATCACCGGGAACATGGGGTGTAGCCAAGGCGTTCAGGCCACTCGAATAAGCCGGCAGGCTGGTATGGGCAAAGGCGGTGTAGTAGTAGGTCTCGCCATTGCTCAAGCCTGAATGGATGTACTCGTCAGTACTGCCTGGGGCGGCAGACTGTTCCACTACCAGGTTTCCATCTGTCGGGCTTTCGGGATAACCGGTGTTACTTGCCCGGATCATGGTACCGGTAAAGTTACCATTTGTCGGATTGGTCCAGCTCAATTCATTTTGCTGATTACCTTCGGCGGCAACAAAATTGGTAACAGGATCGGGTGGAATATTCGAGGGGATTTTGTAGGTATAAGCAATTACGTTTTGATCATTGAGCGTGGTAGCATAAACAACGTGGGCGTCATTGTATTCACCGGCGGCAACGTCGAGCCATCCCATCCAGTTGTTGGGCGGGACGGCGACTTCCGGGGAACTAAACGAACTGCCATCCCATTTGTAATAGACGATGGAATTTTCACCGGATTCCTGGGTGCAAACGACATAGGCTTCACCATTACGGGCGTCCGTGGAAGGTGAATGCCCTTGCATCAAGGTTTGTTGACTGCTCCAGGTCTGTCCACCGTCGTGGCTGACTGAATAAACTATGATTGACGGCGCGGAAGTGGAATTGTCATCATGCCAGACAACCAGGAGATCGTTCGCGGAAACCGCAGATACGTTGGCCCAATTCAGAAAGCTTCCTGGAGAACCTTCGGGTGTGCTTTGGCCAACAATCTTTGCCGATGACCAATTATTGCCGTCGAAATTTCGATAATAAAGGACATTACGCGCACCGCCGGTTCCAATCCAAACCGCATGAACCTTATCGTCGGGCCCGACAGTAATAGAGGGACGATGGTAATAGCTATTTTCAACCGGCCCAAGAACAGTTTCCGCTGACCAGTTCGAACCATTCCATGATCGATAAATAATATCACCACTGGAGCTTTCAACCTGCGTTTTACTGTAGGCAAGATGAATATTACCGGCGGAGTCGATATCCATATTGGGTGAGTCTTCGTAATAGACATAGGAATTGGCAATCACGCTGGTGGACCATGAACCGTTGTCTTTTATAGCATGGATGAGATCATA
>CAZMVS010000317.1:0-10083 GCA_964569525.1 uncultured Planctomycetales bacterium | reverse complement strand
CGGCAGGTTTAAGGGATTGTCCACGGTCGTGGAACCGGCATCGAGCGCAGCATCCTGGGCGTGAACCCTGCCTGCGACAACAGACAACAGGATCACGATCAAAATTAAGCGTAAGCCTCCATGCTTGATCATTGCCGCGCAACTCCGTCGCGCCTGGATTTTAAAATTACTCAGTTTTCCGAACCGGCTCCTTCTGTTCGGAATCCTAATCTTGCTCAAGCGACATCGTGATAGTTCGTGAAACGCCGCACTTTATCCAACAGTCCCCTGATCTGCCCACCGGTTTGCTCCACCGGATCATCCGCCATCGGTTGACGGGCGTATTCTTCGCGCTCGTCGGCCACCTCCTCGGAAAAGGCCCGGGAGATAGAATTGGACTTGTGGCTGGCGGCCCGACCCATCAGCATGGCAACCTGCTCGGGATCATCGATCTCCGACAAAGCGGACATCCCCTCCGGGGAAACACCGACCAAAATTAACCGCTGGCCGACCTTGATCAGTAGCAAACTCTGCTTGGGCGAAACCGCGGTGCGATCCACAATTCGAACCGTCCCCGTACCGGACAGAAAATTCCGGCCGCGCAAAAAGCGTTTCACCACCCAGGCAAGAGCAAAAATTAAAGCCAACACGATACCCAAAGGGATAGCTTCCCAGAGGGAAATGCCAGCTGCAGATTCGCCATCTTGGCTGAAAGGTTTCCCTTCATTTTGATTCCGGCCCAAAGAGTCGTTGGCTGCGTCGGCCTCCTGCTCGTTTGCCTGGTTGTTGTCCGGTTGAAAATGGCGGTAAGTTTCCGACCGCTTGATTGGTGTTTGTGATTCGGCGGAAGATGACTCTTGTTCCGCCGGTGATTCATCGGGAAACGAGGGGGGGTTGGGCTGTTCCGGTGAAGATGGCGCCGGCAGATCATAATTGACCGCCGAATCGGACTGTAATCCCGGGTGATTACTGTTCGATGATCCAGCCACAGGTTGTGCCGGAGGATCGCCGAACAATTCGGGTTTCTGGTTCGGAGTGGATGGCCCGGCAGGTCGAGCAGGTGTGTCCGGGGCCTGAGCATTGGCGAAACCGCAAGCCAACGCTCCAGCCAGAATGATCAGTATTATGCGCGTCGTGAATGTTCCGAACATTGAATGGACCCTCCTGGTCCGCTGTGGCTTCCTGCCGATGTGAACCGATGCCAGCGTCTTTCCTGCCGCCAAGTATCAGTTCTTATTATCTTCCTCTTCCTCCTCGTTGGTGACGATATCGTTGATTCGCACACAGAAATTATCGTTTAACACCAGAACTTCGCCGCGGGCGACCAGCCGATCGTTGACGAACACGTCCACCGGATCGCCGGCCAGCTTATCCAACTCAACCACCGATCCTTCGCCAAGACGAAGCACATCGTCAACGAGCATCTTACTACGTCCCAGCTCGATTTTCACGCCCAACTCCACGTCCCGCAACAACTCGATCCCTTGAAGGTTACCCCCGGCATGACCGGCTCCTGCCTCTAACTCGGGTACTTTCAGGGGAGAGGCGTTTGGCGGAGTGCTATTGGTTTGTGGATCAGCCCCGGATTGTTGGCCGCCGCTTTCCTGCTGGATCGCTTCCGCCATGGCAGCCGCCACGTCGTCAAACGGACGACCGGAAGAGTCGAGCCGTTCCTCCTGATCGCCGGTCTGTTGTTGATCGACCTGCTGCTCAGCGGGGGGCGCAGCTTCATTCTCCGCGGCTTGGCTTTCGTCCGCTTGGGCCTCCTCCAAGGCAGCGTTGATATCTTCCTGGCTCATTTGGCCGCTTTCCTGTTGATTTGAAGACGAGTCCGCCGATCCCGGCGAGGCCTCGGCATTCTCATCGGACAAACCCGCCGCCTCCAATGCGGCGTTGATGTCCTCCTGACTCAACAGGCCGTCCATGTCTTCTTCTGCCATAGCAGCCGTTACTCCTACTGTTTACCAATACACTTGCGCGAGTTGAAAACTCCATTTTTCAACCGCTCGGCGGCCACCGGCTAGTTCGCACTGAAAGGGACTATCCTCGGGATTAAAATCTCCTTGATCATGTCCTTCTTCCCCAGCACCTCTGCCAGTTCGGTCTTGAACTTCCGGCGTACCACATCCAGATTATCTTGCAGATCCTTTGGATCGGCCTCCCGAATCACACCGCATAGGCGATCCTGAATCTTCCATTTTTTCTCTTCCAAAAGCCTTTCACAGGTCTCGACGTCGGGTTTGTTCACCACGGCACAAACATTCATTTCATAAAGCACCAGGCCAAGCTTCTCATTGGGAGCCCGCAGTTGAGCAACTTCCAACTCTACGCGCTCCGGCAATTCCTCACCACTCGCTCCGTCGATTCCACTGGTTATCTGCCCCTTGGCAGCGGCCGGCGACGGGCCAAAACGCTTAACCAGTATAAACACGCCTGCTCCCTCAATCAGCATGACGCCCAAAAGGATACCGGCCAGCATCAAATTCCGCCGACGGTTTTTATTCTGCTTTTTATTCCCCTCGTTTTCCACGACTTCTTCAGGCATTTTCTACCCCGTCATTTCTCGGCGATATCCATTGTTTTTTGTGCTTCGGCCGCCGGAACGGCCTGTACGACAATCTCAATCCGATCATTGATCGCGCTATCCCGGCGAGGCTGCTTTTGAACCAACGGCTCACGATCACCCAAGGCGGATACATACAAGCGCTGCGACTGAAGCCCGCCTTGTTGCAAAACCTTGGCCGCCACCCGGGCTCGCTGGTATGACAAATCCACCGCGTCGCGAAAAGGCACTTCCCCAGGCAAGGAACTCATACCACAATGGCCTCGAACTTCCACGCGGGCCTGCCCGCCGACTAAAAATTCCGCCAATCGACTCAATGCCCGCCGACCAGTGGTTTTCAACCGGGTGCTACATTCATTAAAGCAGGCAGCACCGGCAACGCGGATCATCACCCGCTCGTCTTCCACAATCACATCGCAACAGGCCAATGCATTGGAACTGTTATCCAGTCCCGCTCCCCTGCTACCGCGCAGGCCGGCCTGTTGCAAACGCTCGCCCAAGGTCACGGGGCGTGAACCGTCGAACAAAAGATCATCGTTTTCGCTGTCAAATCCGAACGCACTGCGTACGCCGTCGCGAATCATCCGGAAACGCATGCCGGTATGCATTTCGCTCATGGCGGCAATCATGACGAACACCCCCAACAGCAAAGACACCAAGTCGCTGTAGGCCAACAACCAGGAGGATTCGTGTTTCTCAGCCTTGAGACGTTTCAACCAAAACATTTTTATCAGGCCGCCTGTTCAAAGTTTCGGCCATTCCTGTTTGCCGTCGCATTCCGGCTTTTACTTTTTCGCGGTTCGGCCTCTGCTTGGCGATCGCTCGACGATTCTTCCTCACGGCGATTGACCTGCCTATCCACAGACCGGCAAAATTCGTGATCCCGCCCGCCGTCGGGCAAGTAGGCCCGTAATTTTTGTTCCACCACGCGGGGATGATCACCTCGTTGAACCGCCAACACACCCTGCAATACAAGGGTTTTGCACAACAGCTCCTGGCTGTTTCGCCGATCCAGCTTGCGGGCCAGCGGCAGGCAAAACACGTGGGCAAAAATCAATCCATATAAGGTTGTCAACAAGGCAATGGCCATTCCCGGGCCAATACTTCCCGGGTCTTCCATGCCGCCGAACATGATCACCAAACCAATCAGCGTCCCAATCATGCCGAAAACCGGTGACGATTGGCCCATTGACTCAAAAATATTTTTCCCTTCAGTATGCCGAAGGTCGATACTTTCCAACTCGGTACGCATCACGGTTTCAATATCCGCAGGCTCAGTCCCGTCAATAGCCATTAACAGTGCCCGCTGCAAAAAACCATCATTCAGTCCCTTGGCGGTTCGCTCCAAAGCTAACAAACCATCCCGCCGGGCGATATCCGCCATGGCCACCAGGATGGCCACATAGTCGGCCGGTGGACGACTGCGATCCACAAATGCCTCACGCATAAGGGGTCCGATTCGTCGAATCTGCCCCCGGGGAACCGCCGCCAATGTCACCAGCACCGATCCGCCAACCACCAAGGCCAGCGAAGGCGTCCGCCAGAACACGTCCGCCGCGTAGCCCGCTCCAGCCAACATCACCCAGAGCAGCAGGCCAGCCGTGGCGGCCAATCCAATTATGGTCCCGCGATCATACATGTCCGCCTCTTTCAGCCGGTTTGCCAGAGGAACAAAATTATCGGACATAGACCGCGCTGTGGTCCTGTCCTTTAGATCGGTCGAATATCCCTCTGCATTCATCGCAAATACGGCACTTTCCTCTCCATCCCAAATCCTGAAAAATTCAAGTCTGCAAAATACGAACCGCCCGGGCATATTCCACAGCCCGAGCCACTACCTCTTGCATTTTTTCTTTCACAATGAAGGTATCACCGTTGACCAACACAATGGTTGTATCCGGCCGCTCTTCGATGGTGCGGATCAACTCCGCATTGACCACAAAAGGTCTGCCATTCAAGCGGGTCAAGGTGATCAAGGCCAGGAACCTTTCAGAATCAAAACACTGATATTGAGAACAAAATGACGAAAATCCGTCACCTGCAACGATCAACTAACTATTTTTATCGGGCTATTACCAGCAATTCGTTAAGTAGATCATTGGAAGTTGATAGAACACGCCCGGAAGCGGAAAAACCGGTAGAGGCGGTAATCAGTCCGATAAATTCCCGGGTAATATCAACATTGCTCAATTCCAGGGCTCCACCAATCACCCGGCCGGCCCCGAGCGTCTCCGGCGTGGACACTACCGGGTTCCCGGAGTTTGCCCCCACCATGTACAAGTTATTCGAATCGCTGATCAAGCCCTCGGGATTGGTAAAGTTGGCCATGGCCAACTGCCCCAGCGACCTGGTCAAACCGTTACTGAAGCTCCCGGTGATCACACCATCGGTCCCCACGGAAAAACTGTTCAGCGTCCCTGTCCCGTAACCATCCTGCTTGGTCATGACCATGGTAGATTCGGAGGTGGTCAGCCCGGTCACGTTCTCGAAATCCAGTTCAATATCCAGCGGCGTGAGGGCTCCAGTATCCTCGCGATCGATGGAAAGGGTATCACCGCTAACTTCGGTCAACTGGCCGTCGTTATCAAAAGTCAGGGTGCCCGTGCCCAAAACTGGATCACTGTCAGTGTCATCATTGCTCTGGGCATAGTATCGCCACACGTTCCCGGTATTGGACTTCTCTTCCAGCACCATGGTGAGATCCACCTGAACGTCGGTTCCCAGTGAGTCATACGCCATAAAGCTGGTAAAAACACTTTCGCCATTGGCTTCTTGCGTTTCCTCCCACGCAAAAGGTGTGTTGAAATTGGAGTTCGTACTGCGAATGGAGGAGCGAGTCAGTTCCAGTGCGTTTTCCGTCCCCACGTTGCCCTCAATAACGATTTTTCCCTCATCCCCGGCATCCTCGCTCACGGTAATGCCCGCGCTGCCCGGCGTATCATCATCTTCATTCAAGCCGATGGCATCATTCAAAAAATCCAGAAAATCGCCCAGCGTGCTGTCCGCCTCAACCTCAAAAGATTTTTCAGGCATCTGCCGAGCACCCTTCTTTACATTATCAGTGGTGATTACATCACCTTCGGCGAACAAGGGATTCGCTTGATTGAGCGGGTCAGCATCATACAAATCGACCAGGAGGCTATCCTCGGTCGCCGCTGTTCCCGGTCCTTCCTCCAAGGCTTGGGACATAAGAATGGTCCCTTGTGTACCGATGGTTCCGTCGGCATTCAGGTTCCCGTCGAAAGCCGCCTCGGAAGTTGCCCGGGCACTGGTCATGCTTCCCAAAGGAATTTCCAAGTCGGTCAACTGGGATTGGACAATATTGAAATTGTCATCCACCCCATATCCTTTAACCTTGTACCCCTGGGCGGTGACCAGCGTGTTGTTGGAATCGATCTTGAACGTCCCGTCCCGGGTGTAGGCCTGCTGATCAGAGGTTTCCACCACGAAAAACCCATTTCCTTCAATAGCCATATCCGTCGGCACCCCGGTGGTTTCGATGGCCCCGGCCTGATGATTGCGCTGCACACCGCCAACAACCGAGCCCAAACCCAACTGCGAAGGATTGGTCCCCCCCGTATTGTCACCCGGGCCGGTCCCGCCGGAAAGCATCAGTGAAAACTGGTTTTCAAAGCTGGCCCGGTTTCCTTTGTAGGCAGTGGTATTGACGTTAGCGATATTGTCACCGGTGGTATCGATCTGAAACTGATTGGTGTTCATACCCGTCAGGGCCGTGTACATCGCAGTGCTCAAACCCATAGTTGTGCTCCTTCGTGAAAGCCGATCTCGGCTGGTATCCTTGTATCTCATCTTGCCGCATCATTTACCATTCAGGATTGGTGACCGATTGCAACTTGGAAATGGGCAGGCTCTCGCCCGTATCCAGCTCAAGGACAGTATCCCCGTTCGGATTGAACCGAATGCCGGAAACAATACCCTCAACCTCAAAAGTATTACCCGCCTCATCAGTGACTTTGCCGGTGACCTGCTTGCCGATCAGGGCAGCCACCGCCCCGTAGCGCTGGTCATCGGTCAATTGCTCCAGCTTGTCGCTCAGCAGGGTGTTCGTTTCCAACTCACGGATGGTGGAAATCTGGTTGAGCATTTCCTCGTTGCCCATAGGTTCAAATGGATCCTGCATCTGAAGTTGCTTAACTAACACGTTCATGAAATCTTCACCGGTCATGCCTGACATACCGGCGGCATTAGCCGCTTGGGTCGTTGTATTCTGTGTATTCACTAAGGCGGAAACTTGCATAATTACATCCCCTGAAAAAGGTGGCGGATAAGCCACCGCTGTTCAATTCATCAACCGGCCGCCCGGTCTTCCTGCTCCGGGCGGCCAACGTTAAAGGTCATATCACCAGATCGACGCCCGTCTCCGCCGGACCGGCGATCGGTTGCTGCTCTTCACCTTCCAGTGCTTGTCCCGCTTCCAAAGATATGTTGTCCTGCGTATGTCCGGAGGAAAACTGCATGGAATCCTCAGGCGAACGCCCCGTTCCCCCCCCGGTATTTTCAAAACCGCCACCCTGCTGACCGGCCTCTTGATCCTGCATCCGGGCATTGGCACTGTCGTTTGCCGGAGCGGGCGGCTTCAAATCCACTTCGACCTGGTTCAACTGAATTCCCTGCTGTTCCAGGTTGTGCCGCAGGTCGCTCAAGCGACTTTGCAAAGCGTCATGGCCGGCCTGCGTCTGGGCTTCCAGGCGAACGGTGAACTGTCCGTCGCGCATCTGCACATCGATCCGCAACTTGCCCAACTCGGGCGGATCCAACTGCAGCAGCATGTTGGAATTTTTTGCCCCGATCCGGGAGCGAACCACGTTGGCCAGCTCGCGAATTGAACCAGGCTCATCAAGTTTGACTGTCTGGCCGGTGGAATTCTGGCCGGCCGACTGTCGGCCAGCCTGCAATCGGACCTGCTGGTTGTGCGCCCGCGCCTTGCCCGCTCCATCCAGAAGATTCTGGAAATGCAAGGTGGAATTGCCTTTCTGTTCACCTGCCTCGGTATTTTTGCCCGCCGACTGAGCCGTCTGCTGCAAGTGAAGGAATTGCCCTTGCATTTGTCGACCGTTAGATTGACCGCCGGAAATTTTTATGCCGCCACTAGGCGTTTGTCCTTGAGCGGCATTCGCATTTGCGGCATTACCTGCCGTTTGTTGTTGTTCGCTTTGAATATGTTGGCCAAAGGCACCCATGGCGCCGGGCTGGGCGTTCTGGTTTCCATTTTGTGATTCACTCGTTGGCTGTGTGCCGGTTGTATTTTGCGATGAAGAACCGGCGACATTTTGCGCTGCTACAGTCGCAGGATTACTCTCTTTCTGCGGGCCGGCTGATTCGTTTTTTGCAATGTCGGCCTCCGCCTGATCTAAATTATTCATTCGCTCGGCCCGAGACTCCTTTTGCGGACTAACTTGTTCCTGCCGCCGACCCGCGGAATCGTTATCAGCCGCTTGCTGAATTTCCCGGCACTGTTGCTTGCCCGACAAGCGTTCGGCCCGACTAGGCTCCTGCTCGTCGAGTTTCTGTCGCGGCGAATTGTTGTTGTCCGTACCCTCCTGCCGGCGAGCGTTTTCCACCCACTGCTCACGCGGAGATGCCTGTTCAGGGAAAGCCTTCCGCCTGTCCGCCAGATCCGCCAGGCGAAAGGTGGATTGGCGAACCGAAGACAAAACCTCATCGAACAGCCCGATGAAATTTTTGGAATCCCCGGCGGGCTTGAAGCGCGCAGGAGTAACAGCATGGGGATCGGCCGCTTCAACGGTGACCATATTATCCTCCGTTGATCGAGGCGTCCGGACCATCCACGCCGTTCGCCGCCTGTTGTCTTTCCATCCGGGTCAGGATCCTCCTGGCCCACTCGATCTCTTTCGGTTGCTTACATTGGTTGACAATGTCCGTAACAACATTCGAATTCAAGGACATGAAAATGCGCACCACGTCCGCGTCCTTCCGCTCTATCAACAAATCGCGGGCGTTTTTCGCCTGCATTCCCTTCAGAACTTTAACCATCTTTTCAAAGCCTTGTTGCTCACTTTGATGGGCAAATACTTCCCGTTGTTGTCGCAGTTCCTCTTTAAGTTTCTTAATCTCTTCAAGCTTCTGGGAAGCTTCGTACAACACCTGCTGATTCAAATCAAAACGATATTGCAACTCTTGTCGGTTTCTTTCGGCCAACAATTCCGCCTGCCGGCGCCGCACCTGTTGATAGGCAATTTTTTTGGTGGATTGCTCAGGGATTTTTTCTTTCTTGCCGGCCGCCGGCTGGCTCGCAACCGCCGGCTGCGTCTCGGGGTATTCTCCCCGTATCACTTCGGCGATCTGGTTGATGCGATCAGCGTTAAGTTTGTCAGCGGCAAACAAAAAGCCTACCAACCCCGCTATCGCAAAAAGATGGATAATAGCCACCAGCGCCAATATGTGATAAATCTTCTTCATCAACGTCCGTACCCAAAATTTTCGGGTATCGCCTTTGTTCGCTTATGAATGCACAACTTCCATTTCTTCCTGTCGATCAAAAATATGGCGAACCGTGGCCATCTCATCGATTTCCTTGGCCTCAGCGCTTTCTTCTTCCCGACGATGACGGTCCCATTGTTTTTCCTTAAGTTTTTCGATGATTTTGCGATGCTTGCAGACCTCGGCCAACTCCGCGCGCTCACGGGCCAGCTCCGCTTCCTGGTAACGTAATTGATTCTGCGCTTCCAAAGAACCTTTGTGCAGACGCCCCAACCAGTGTCGATGTCGCATCGCCTGGTGTAAATCAATGATTCCAGGCTGCCAGGCGTTACGGATAGCCTGCTCCTCGCTACGAATCTGGTCATCAATAGAATTAATCCGCTGGCGCACCCGGTTGATCTTCTGCATGCGTCCCGCCACGATACGCTGATGTTCCTGCTCGCGCTGGCGGCGAATCTTCAGCAATGTCTCGAATCGAAATTTGAATCGCTTGGCCATAGTTTATGCCTTTGCCACTTGAGTTGCCGGTCGTGAACCTTTCTGCCCCTGTAACCGACGAACGGTCTCTTCCAAATCTTCGGCCACCTGAACCAACTGCTCACGGGCCTGATCAAAGGAAACGCCTTTGTTGATCTCCTGCCGCAGAAAATCCAAAACCGCCTGGCGAGTTTGAATCACCGCGTCATAGGTCGGATTACTGCCCGAGGCGTAGGCCCCGATGTTCACCAGGTCCTCGATCTCCGCGTACTGGGCCAGAGCCCGCATGATCACCCGCGAAGCCTGTAAATGTTCGTCGTCAACGATATCGCTCATCACTCGGGAGATACTGTCCGGGATACTGATCGCCGGATAATGGGCTTGGCTGGCCAACGTACGGGATAACCAGATGTGCCCGTCCAACACGCCGCGAACCGCATCACCAACCGGATCGTTAATGTCGTCCGCCTCAACCAGCACGGTATAAAAACCGGTAATGCTGCCATGGCGCGATGTTCCCGACCGTTCAAGATAACGGGCAATCAGCGCGAACACAGACGGTGTGTAGCCCTTGGTTGAGGGTGGTTCACCTACAGCAAGGC
>CAZMVS010000316.1:0-4054 GCA_964569525.1 uncultured Planctomycetales bacterium | reverse complement strand
GCGGTGATGGCGGTTTGCAATGTAATCATGCTTTCAGAAGTTCGTTCTGGTTTCAGAATTGATTCTGAATTTTACAAAGAAGAATACATTGAGAAGGATCACATTCTTTCGAGAATTAGCACCGTTCCGCTATGGCGTATTTCCAAAGTAACTGACGGAGAACATGGATCGGTAACATTTGTTGAAAATGGAATTAAATATTTAACCGCAGAACACATAAAACAGGGTTACGTAGATTTTAATGGAGTTCGATTTATTAGCTCAGAAGTTGATCAGCGCAATGCTCGTGCGAGGGTGAATGAGGGAGATATACTCGTATCGATAAAAGGCACTCTTGGGGAGATAGCTCTTGCCGAAAAATCTCTTTTGCCTGCAAATATGAATCGAGATGTAGCGATCATTAAGCTTTATTCCAACTCTTTCAGTGGCGAATATATTACGCCATTCCTAAGATCAAAATTTGGTGCATACCAATTGTCCCGAGAAGGTTCTGGCGGTGTCCAGCAAATGATAACCTTGGAGAGATTAAGATGTGTGTTCATTCCACTTCTTGATAATAGCCTACAAAACGAAATCGGATCTCTTCATCTTAAGGGCTTATCTACAAGGCAAAAGTCGATTTCTCTATACAGCGAAGCCCAACACCTCCTCGAATCCGAGCTTGGCCTGGACAAGCTGAAGTTCAAAAAACCGGTGGGCTACACGGCGCGGTTCAGCGAGCTGGAGAAGTCACGGCGGCTTGACGCCCAGCATTTTCAATTGAGATTTGAACAGATCATTAACCATCTCTCAGAATTTGATGCGAAGCGTGTGCGTGATATACGCTTATACAACCGGCGCGGTGTTCAGCCGGTCTATGTTGATGATGGCCCATTTAATGTTGTCAACAGCCAGCACATAGGCCCGCAACATATCGATTATTACGGCTTGCAAAAGACCAGTGAAAAGGCTTTTTCTGCATCCCCAGAGGGGCATATTAAAACAAATGATCTACTTATCTACACAACCGGGGCTTATATCGGGCGAACAAATGTTTACCTCAGCAACCAACCTGCCCTAGCGAGCAATCACGTCAATATCCTGCGTCTGAATTCAGGCATTGACGCCGCCTATATGGCCCTTGTTTTTCAGGCGGTGATCGGTCAGTTCCAGACCCAAAAACATTTACGCGGAAGCGCACAGGCTGAACTGTATCCGGCTGATATTGACCGGTTTGTGGTCCCCATGCTTGATCCGAGGAAACAGACTGCAATCGGTGCCTTGGTGCGAAACAGCCTTGAAATGCAGCACGAATCCAAGCGATTGCTCGACCAAGCCAAAACTCGCGTGGAACAGCTCATCGAAGAGGCGGCCTCTGAAAGATGAACGAGAAAGAAGGAAAACCATGATGCCAACGCCCCGCCCAACACCGATCTACCGCCTCCTGCATATTGACAATCTTGCGGTGATTCTTGACAGCGGCGGGATGCATGCACCCAACCATCCCCCTGAAGGCGGATGCGAATATCGGGCGATTCACAACGTGGATATCCAGAAGATACGCCGTCAGCGCCCCATTCCCTGCGGCCCGGGTGGAACCGTGCATGATTACGTGGCTTTTTATTTCGGACAGCGTTCTCCCATGCTCCTTCAACTGCACACAGGCCAGGTAGAGGGTTACGATGAAGGCCAGGAGCCCCTCATATATGCGGTTTCAACTGTTGAAACCATCGTCCAAGCCGGGCTTGCATGGGTGTATTCCGATGGCCACGGCATTGCCGCCTTCACTCAATGGTTCGACGATCTCAACGATCTGGATGAAGTCGACTGGAATATGGTCTATGCCGATTACTGGGCAGATAATGTGGATGACATGGACCGCCAGCGGCGCAAACAGGCCGAATTTCTGGTTCATCGGTTCTGTCCGTGGGGTGTGATCAACAGGATCGGGGTATTGAATGACGCCGTCAAGGTAAGGGTTGAGCGTATATTGGGCCGAAAAGACATCTCCATGCCGGTGGAAGTGCGCCGGCCATGGTATTACTAACCGGGAGGGTAAGAGAAAATGATTGAACCAACCCGCGGAAATATTCTCAAGGACGATGCGGAAGCCCTGGTCAACACGGTCAATTGTGTTGGCGTGATGGGCAAGGGTATCGCCTTGCAGTTTAAGAAGGCATTTCCTGAGAATTGTAAGGCCTACGAAGCAGCCTGTAGACGGGAAGAGGTCAGGCCCGGCCGCATGTTCGTGTTTGAAACCGAGCAGATGTTCAACCCACGCTATATCATCAACTTTCCCACCAAGCGGAATTGGCGCGGGAAAAGCCGCTATGAGGATATCGAAAGCGGCCTGCAGGCCTTGGTGCAGGAAGTGAGGGCGCGAAGAATCCGTTCTATTGCCATTCCGCCGTTGGGTTCCGGATTGGGTGGACTGCAGTGGGGCCGGGTCAAGGGGATGATCGAGGCGGCGTTTGCGGATATGCCGGACGTTCGGGTTAAGCTTTACGAACCTAAAGGCAGCCCGGATGCCAAGGATATGCCGGTAGGTACCACCAAACCGAAGATGACGGTGGCCCGGGCATTGCTCATCAAGCTCATGAAGCAATATTCGCGATTTGCATACCGCTTGACACTGCTGGAGATACAGAAGCTTGCCTATTTTTTGCAGGAATCGGGTATGGATCTGAAGCTCCGGTATGTCAAACATCTTTACGGACCCTATGCCCATAACCTCAACAAGGTGCTGGAAATTCTTGAAGGACACCATATTCGGGGATATGGGGACACCCAGAAGCCGGATGTGGAAATTACGCTGCTGCCAGCTGCCGACAAAGCGGCTGATCATTTTCTCCGGAAGAATACAAGCGCCACAGGTCATCTTGAACGGGTCGCCGATCTCGTGGATGGGTTTGAAACGCCTTACGGCATGGAGCTGCTGGCCTCGGTACACTGGGCGGCTGTTCATGACGGTGAAGTCTCGGATACTGAAAGCGCTGTCGCTCACATGGCCCGCTGGAACGACCGCAAACGGCGCTTATTCAAACCAGAGCATATCCGGCTGGCCTGGGAAAGGCTTCTGGCCGAAGGATGGGTAAAAGCGTGATAAGCAACGGGAGATAAAACCATGAAGCTATCCGAAGAAGACCAGCAACTGCTTGGCGAGCTGTGCAGTCAAAACAATGTGAGCTTGGCTAAGGTGCGCAAACTGCTGGAAACGGTTTATGACTATGAGTTCAAGGAACGGCGCACCGGAATCTATGATGCCCTGCGGGATATTTTAAAAAGCCATCCAGCGGCTGAGTAGGGGGACGCATGTTGCCAGATGAAATAATGGAGCACCTTCGAGCTCTCGACCAGTGGATAGAGCAATTGGGACAACTGCCCAAGCCTCCGGCTGGTTTGTCAGCAGAAGAGCTCAAGCAGCTTCAGGCCATCAATAAGGCTATTGAGCAGCTGCAACGCAACGGTGTACCTGTGCCGCAGGACTTGCGTAGCCTGAAGTTGAAGCTTTCAGCCAAGGATGTCGCCGGTCCTCAGGATCAGGAAATTGGAGAACGCCTGAAAGAGCTTGAAGTATTGATCCCTGCTCTTGGGAAAACCATCAAGGCTGCCAGGTCGGTTCAGAATAAGCTGAGACCAGCGAGACAGGCAGGAGGCCCCAAAAGGTATTTTGGGGTCAAGCTTTTAGATTTAATACGATCTGGAGCGGTGACCGCCGATGATCGTTTAGAGCTACAATGGCTGAAGGACGGCCCCGTTATCAAGGGTAAACTGACTGCCGACGGCAGAGTGATGGTTAAGACTTCGGAAGGATGGCAGGCATATGCGTCCTTGTCCACTGCTGCGGCGCGTACAGCCGGCCGCTCTTTGAATGGCTGGGACCATTGGCGAAGGATCAATCAGGACGGCACGTCCACAACCCTTGCGGATATTCGGGCCCAGCACCTCAACGAGGAGGCGAAAGGATGAAACTCCTCAAACTGACTATCGAAAACTATAAGTCTTTCCAGTTCGCTACGGAAATCCGTTTCCCTATTGGTGAAGACGGCCGGAGCATCTTTTTGATCGGCGGCAT
>CAZMVS010000315.1:0-7075 GCA_964569525.1 uncultured Planctomycetales bacterium | reverse complement strand
TGAACATGGCGCAAAGCGCTGCAGCCTATATCGCCTCTCTCCACTGGTCGAACCGCCAGGGCGTATCGAGTTTCCGGTATCCGCTGGCGGTATCACCTTCGATCATCCACAATGCCAATTTCCTGGCCGCGGCCCTGCTGTGCCGAGTCGACAGGGCTGGAGGAACAAAAATTTACCGAAACGTCGCTGTCGAAGCGGCGCGATACTCGGCGGGCAGGCAACGCACAGACGGTTCCTGGCCCTACGGCGAGTTGTCGGCTCAAAACTGGGCGGACAATTTTCACACCGGCTATAATTTGTGCGCCCTTAATTCATTGGCCCGAGACCTGGAAACCGATGAGTTCGACCCGGTAATCCGGAAGGGGTTGGCCAATTACATCGACCATTTTTTCGAGCCGGATGCCACCCCCAAGTACTTCGACAACCGGGTGCATCCGATCGATGCCCATTGCGCCGCCCAGAGCATCATCACCCTGATCGAGTTAAAAGACTGGGACGGACGTGCCGGCGCCATGGCGTGCTCGGTATTTAAATGGGCGAAGAAACACCTCTGGAACGCAAAGGGCTATTTTTACTACCAGAAGCTTCCGAATTACACGGTAAAGATTCCCTACATGAGATGGACGCAGGCCTGGATGCTCCTGGCGCTTTGCTCTCTGCTGGAGGCACTGGCTTCCGGAAACGTTGACATCGTAATCGGGGCGTGACCAGTGGAAACCTTTCCCGGACCAAACAGTGACCACCGCGACTCAATGAAACGGATTGTCCTGATTTCCAACAAAGTGATGCATTACAGGGTTTCCGTGTACAATTATTTTTTTCGGCGATTTCGGCAGGAAGGATTCGAATTCTCGGTTATCTCTGACCATTTCCATCCCAAGAACAGGCGCCCGATGGAATTTGACAACCGCGAACTGCCGCTTCATTTTTTCACCCTCAAGGCTGAAATCGATAGGATGGACCCGGATGCCGTGATTCTGTTTCTCCGAATGAAAGACCTCATCATCTGGCCCCTGGTGCACTGGCTCAAACTGCGCGGCATTCCGTTTGCCTGCTGGAACAAAGGCGGCAACTGGGATGCGAAGGAAAGTCGCTGGCGCCGGGCGCTCTACAACTACCTTCACGGGTTGGGCGATGCGTCCATTGTATATGCCGAAAACTGCCTCGACTACATGAAACCCCGGTTTCACTCGAACACCTTCATTGCCAACAATACCCTGAACTCCGAAGATTTCCCGGAAATACCCGACAGCAAGGAGGACATCAAACGCCAGTTCGGGATTCGGTTCGAGAAGGTCGTGCTGTTCGTAGGACGGATTGGCGCTGAAAAGGGGCGCAAACGCGTCGACCACCTGATCGAGATCTTCCGCACCATGGACCGTGAGGATGTGGGTCTGGTCCTGGTCGGATCGGGAATGCCAGATGCCTACAAGCAATCCATGAACCCGAAGAACACGCTTTACCTGGGAGAAGTGCACGACAGCGGCGACATCGGCATCAGCAAACTGTTCAAAATGGCGGATGTGTTCGCCATGCCGGGCCACGTAGGCCTGGCGATCACCCAGGCCTTCCACTGGGGCCTGCCTCTGATCACCGAAGAAGACGCCCATCCGCCTGAAATCTGGTATCTGAAAGACGGTTACAACGGATTCATGGTTCAGCGAAACGATCTGGCCGCCTTGAAGGAAAAAATACTGTTCCTGTTGGACGACGATGCAGCCCGGTCCTGTTTCTCGGAAAATGCCCGGAGGACCAGCCGCCAGGAGGCGTCCATTGAAAGCATGTTTTCCGGCTTTCTCGCCTGTGCGTCCCATTTGGCGCGATGCTAACACCGCTGCTCGTCGCCGGTCACGGCTCCCATGAGACTGCGGCTCCCGGGCAAAATCAAGAATTCCCACAAATGTCACCTCTGGAGGTAGCATGAAAATCGGTATTTTCGGCATGGGTTACGTCGGCTGTGTGAGTGCGGGGTGTCTGAGCGAGATGGGGCACCAAATCGTGGCGGTCGAACCGAACCATACAAAGTTGGATATGCTGAACGCGGGACGGAGCCCGATCATCGAACCCGGCCTCGAGGAACTGATCGAACGGGCAGTGGCGCGGAAAACACTCCACGCAACCGCAGATTATGTCTCGGCCGTACACCGTACCGACATGGCGTTGGTGTGTGTCGGCACCCCCAGCAACATGAACGGCAGCATCGATACCACCGCCGTTGCCCGCGTTTCCGAACAAATCGGCAAAGCCATTTCATCCGTAGATCACCGTTACACCGTCGTTATCCGAAGCACGGTAACGCCCGGCACCCTCGAAAATATTGTCATACCGGCGATCGAATCCTATTCCGGCAAGAAAGCCGGAACGGATTTCGGGGTCTGCATGAATCCGGAGTTCCTTCGGGAAGGCACAGCGGTTTCGGATTTTCGGAATCCACCGAAAACCGTTATCGGAGAATACGACACCCGGTCGGGGGAGGTTCTTGCCAAAATCTATCAGCACGTGGATGCGCCCCTGATCCGCACCGATCTTGCCGTCGCCGAAATGCTGAAATACGCCGACAATTCCTTTCACGCCTTGAAGATCTGTTTTGCAAATGAAATCGGGAATATATGTAAATCCCTGGAAATCGACAGCCACAAGGTGATGGACATTTTCTGCATGGACACCAAGTTGAACATATCGCCGTCCTATCTGAAGCCCGGATTTGCCTTCGGCGGCTCCTGCTTGCCCAAAGACCTGCGTTCCATCTCCTACCTGGCGAAGCGGCACGACATCGACATCCCACTCTTGAACGCCATTTTGCCCAGCAACCGGAACCAAATCAAACAGGTTGTCGACCAGCTTCTTCCCTTCAAAGGAAAATCGATCGGCTTTCTGGGGATGAGCTTCAAGGAAGCCACAGACGATCTTCGCGAGAGCCCGGTCGTGGACGTTATCGAAACCCTGATCGGCAAGGGATTCACGCTCAAAATTCACGATCGCGACGTGTCGCTCGCCAGGCTGATCGGTGCAAACAAACAGTATATCGAAAAAGAAATCCCCCACATATCGGATCTGCTCTGGTCTTCCGCGGAAGAACTGATTCGGGAATCGGATGTAGTGGTGGCCGCGAAGAAAGACAAGGAGTATCGAAAACTGCTTGAAAACCTGGGAGGCGGCAAGCGAATTGTCGATCTTGTCCGGCTTTTCGGTCCGGAAGACCCGCCGGGAAACGATTATCACGGGATATGCTGGTAATGCCGCACATCACCGTTTGCATCTGCACCTACAGGCGGCCGGAACTGCTGACCAAACTCCTTGCTGCGCTCGAAACGCAAGAGACCGGCGGCCTGTTCTCCTTTTCCGTGGTCGTGGCCGACAACGACCGCAACGAAACGGCGAGGCCTGTTGCGGCGGTCTTCTCCCAACGAGCCATGCTGGATGTGACCTATTGCGTGGAGCCGCGCCGGAATATCGCACGGGCAAGAAACGAAGCTCTGGCCCATGCCGCGGGAAATTACATTGCCTTTATCGACGACGATGAATTCCCGGTCCCCCGCTGGCTTCACGCCCTTTTCATTACCCTTGAATCGAATGAAGCCGCCGGGGTTCTCGGTCCGGTAATGCCCTATTTTGAAACGCCGCCTCCCCGATGGGCCATCGAGGGGAGGTTTTTCGACCGTCCGCGGCACGCCACGGGCTACCGGATCGGCCTTTCGGAAGCGCGGACCGGCAACGTACTGTTGCGCAGTACGCTGCTGAACGGGGAACAAGTGGTGTTCCGGCCCGAGTTCGGCACCGGCGGGGAAGACGTCGATTTTTTCCGGCGCATGATGGACAAAGGCGAAACTTTCCTCTGGTGCGACGAGGCCGTCGCCCATGAAGCGGTGCCGCCGTCGCGGTGCACGAGAACCTATCTTCTGAAAAGGGCAATTCTGAGGGGTACCAATTCGTTTCGACACAAAGGAAACCGAATCCCGGACGTCCTCAAATCGTTCCTGGCGCTGCCAATATACGGCCTGGCCCTCCCCTGCCTTTTGGCAGTCGGCCGTCACCAGTTTTTCCGCTACTTCATCAAGTTCTGCGACCACTCGGGACGACTCCTTGCCGTTTTCGGGCTGCACCCGGTAAAAGAAAGGGACATGTAGCATTCTCCCTCTTGGCGGCAAGGTGTCGCTTTCCACAATCCACAGACCAACGCTTCCACATGCCTCGAGCACTCTCTGTCAGCATCTTCATCATATTCATCCTCTGGCTGTCTTACCGGGATCGACAACTGCGGCCGATGCCGTCTTCCGCCCTGTGGGTTCCCCTGTTGTGGTTGCTGATCATCGCATCCAGACCGGTGTCGTTCTGGTTCGGGGGCTCTTACGCGACTATTGTTATGGAACGGTACCTGGAGGGAAGCCCGATGGACCGCAACGTTTACATCGTGCTTCTGTTACTTGGTTTCGTTACCCTCTACCGCCGCGACATTCACTGGTCTGACGTTTACGGGCGAAACCGCTGGATCGTCTTTCTGTTCGCCTATTGGCTGTTGAGCTTAGTGTGGGCGGATTATGCTTTTGTCGGATTCAAACGATGGTTCAAAGACGTCGGCAATGTGGTCATGGTGCTCGTCGTCCTGACCGACCGGAAACCGATTGCCGCCATCCGCGCATTGCTGTCACGATGCACCAATCTACTCGTTCCCCTCTCGGTCATGTTCATCAAATATTACCCGGAACTGGGAAGGTATTACGACACAACGACATGGCAGCATCTGTACCGCGGTGTCGCCATCGAGAAAAACTCCCTCGGCGTTCTTTGCTTTTGTTGCGGCATGTTCCTGGTATGGGACTTTCTGGAAATGAGGGCCGCCCCGGAGAAATGGACTGATACCGCCGACACGGTCTGCCGGGCCGCTCTTGCAGGGATGGTGGTGTGGCTGCTGTTAAAGGCAAACAGCGTGACCTCGTCTCTGGCGCTGCTCCTGGTAGCCGGTATTTTGCTCTACATGCAGCTGCCGAGCGCCAGGCATAAGATCCGGCACCTCGGCACCTTCAGCCTGCTGCTCACCGTGGCCGTGATCATTCTGTACTCACTTCCGGAAATCGTCGAATCCCTGCTGAACATGATGGGCAGAAGCATGACATTGACCGGGCGTACCGAGCTTTGGGAACAGGTGCTCAAAGTGCCGATAAATCCACTCATCGGCACCGGTTACCAGAACTTCTGGCTCGGTAACCGGGCGGAGCAGTTGTGGAGCCTCTGGAACTTTCGTCCCAACCAGGCCCACAACGGCTACCTCGAAACCTACCTTAACGGCGGGCTGGTCGGGTTGATGTTTCTTACTTCCATAATCATCGCCGGGGCGGTCAAAATCAGAAACACCCTGCTACGGTTCGGCATGCGCAACATCGATATCCTGCGGTTCGGCATACTGTCGGCGACCGTGTTCTACAACTGGACGGAGGGGTACTTCAACCGGATGAGCCCAATCTGGTTCGTCTTCCTTCTGTCCACGGTCAGCCTTCGATCGCAACGCTTCGAAGACGCATCATCCATGAAAGGCGAATAGCGGACATGCGGTTTGAAGACATCCTGTCGCGCCTCCAGGGGCGCTACCAGCGGAAGGTATCCGGCATATTTTCAAAGCGCCCGGTCGATATCCGGACCGATGTCGCTCACATCTCATTCACCTTTGACGATTTTCCCCGGTCCGCTCTCCATGTCGGCGGAAAAATCCTGATGGAGTTCGGCCTGAACGGAACATATTACGCCGCAATGGGATTGATGGACTCGGCAGGCCCAACCGGCGATCTGTTCACCGTCAAAGACCTTGAAGTGCTAATCCACCAAGGACACGAATTGGGTTGCCACACGCATTCGCACTGCGATTCGTGGGATACCACACCGGATGTGTTCGAAAAGGCCATTGTTGAAAATCGAACCGCTCTCAAAAGGCTGCTGCCCGCCGCCGTATTCCAATCTTGTTCATACCCGTTGAGCAACCCTCGCCCAGGCACCAAGCGAAGAGCTGAGAAATATTTTGCCTGCTGCAGGGGCGGTGGCCAGACCTTCAACACCGGTACAGCGGATTTGAACATGTTGAAAGCGTTTTTCATCGAAAAGAAGAGAAACGATATCGATTTTATCAAATCAGTCATCGATCAAAACGCCGATTCACGGGGTTGGCTGATTTTTGCAACCCATGACGTTTCCGGCACACCGACGCAATTCGGCTGCAGCCCGGGTCTCTTCGAACAAATCGTGGCGCATTCCGTAGAGTCGGGTGCCACTGTTTTGCCCGTTGTCAAAACGCTTGAATCGATCCGGCGTTGGCATGAATCACAACCGGGTTCTTAGTCGGCGGTAAACACGCCTGCGATGAGGTCTTGCGGATATCAGATTTGTAGTATATAAATTTACTCGGGGCGTAGCGCAGCCTGGTAGCGCGCTGGCATTGGGTGTCGGGGGTCGGAGGTTCAAATCCTTCCCGCCCCGACCATTTTTCACTTCCCCCACCTCCCCACCGGATCACCCGCGCTTCGATACCGAGTCAATGGGCCGGCGCCCACATTGCAAGACGTTTGAATAACTACTCAGATTTGGGATTTTCTGGTTCTGTCAAGTTTTTTGAACTGTTTCTGTCAGGATTTCGAAAATGCTGCTCAAGGACTGTATCTGAATAAGTCTATCTGATGCTTTTCTTGGGTCTATTTTGTTTGTTGTTTGGTTATTTTTCTCTGTTTCGAGTGTGGGGACAAACCTCTCCTTCTTCTACGTGGCTGGAGGGAGAATCTTTTTACCCCGTTTTATATTGTAAGCTGTTTGGCGACACCAACAGTCAAAGATGTTTTTGGCAATGGTCACAAAGCGAGCTCTATATGCCTGATCGTGAAGATGACTTAACCCAAAATACTGTTCAACGATGTAACGCACTTTGGAGAGAGATTTGTTTCTCTTTGTTTCGTAATGGGTGAGTTTTGCAGTGGTAGAGTTCTTTCTCATGATACCGTCTTCAATCTTATTTATTTTCTGTAGAAAAGTGTAAAAACTTCAAAAAAAACATAAAGTTAAGCGCATTTTGACTTCCAATGTTTGGGGAGATCTG
>CAZMVS010000314.1:0-6378 GCA_964569525.1 uncultured Planctomycetales bacterium | reverse complement strand
ATGCCCGGAGTGTTTTTTATTTGTTCGCGAATCACTGGAGCAGCTTGCGATATGACGATGTTGTTTGTTTGTGTCTTTTGTTGGTAACCGGCCAGCGGTCCCGGCGAGGAAAATACTTTGTTTAGCACTGCCGGCCGGTTTGCTTGTCTGTTTATCTTGAAGGCCAGCAAGTCTGTGGCACGTAGTAACTTTCGCGGACCCGAAGGAGTTTCGTATTGATCTCCTGCATCCAGCATAGATAAAGAAGAAGGCTTAGTAATCTCAGTATTGGCTATCAAAGGCAGTGGGGCGGGCTGTCGGCGGAAAGCGTTTATTTTTTGGTCAATGTTGGCCACGCGCGTTTGTTCTGGTTTCGCGACATAATTTTGGGCCTGAACGAGGGAAAGGACAAGAAATGGGAGAAAAACTATGCCCCACAAGCGAATCCGCTTATCGAGTTGAGCGGCGTAATGTCTGCTCGGGATGACTGGCATTTCTGATTTCCCTTCAGAGAAGCTTGTTATTCAATGGTATTGGAAGGTTTCGAAAAAGCAAATATGGCGGATCATAGGGGCTGATTATGGGCAAAAAAAGAGATTTGCCAAAGATCGAAGATAATTGGAGAAATTCAAATAATAGTATGAAATATGGATATGAGGAAAGGACCGAAAAATTATCGGAACGGATCATGGATTAGCGTTTTTGGAATTATCGGGCGATCCACCGATTTTTAAGTATGCGGATATTTTATTATGAATGACCATCATTGGCTTGCCGGGTCAATCACAGTGAAAGACTTCTTCCATTGAGGCCCACCATTCGCCGTCGGCCCGGGTATCGAGCGGTTCCTGGCAGGGGCTGCATAGTTTCCACCATTCCTGGGTTATCGGGTCGGCAGCCATTTTGGCCATGTCCGCTTCCAAGTCATCGCCGTGATACTCGAAATAACTGAATAGATAGCCATCCTTGTGATAAATAGAATTTAATGTTGCAATCGCGAATGGTCTTTAAGACGCCTTCCCAAGGATTGGCGTGGAGTTTTTTGTACTCTTCCAGCTTTTCGGGCTTGACCTTGATCACCATGCCGTAACGTTTCATTTCCATTATCTCCCGTTGATTTAGACTTCTACATCATATTCGCCGAGATCGAGTGGGTATTGTCCATACTCTCGGATGAGCTGGACCATGTAGTCATAATTTTCCGGGGCCACGTTGCTGGGAATGGAGTGGTCCGACTGGATAATGTATCCGCCTCCCTTGGCGGCGTTCAACTTGGTTAACACTTCACGGCGGATTTCCTCGCGGTTGCCGCGGGCCAGGAATCGCACGTCAATGTTCCCGTTGAAGGCCCAGCGATTTTTGAACTTTCGTTTCAAGTCCACCACATCCAATCCCGCCTTTACTTCGAGCGGATTGTAAGCATCCACGCCGACTTCGATCATGTCTTCGAACACGACAGAAGCATTACCGCAGCCGTGATAGATAGTTTTCAGGCCGGCGGCATGGGCGGTATCGCATATGCGTTTCAACTGAGGTTTATAAACTTGACGCCAATAATCAGGTGAAAAGAACATACCTTTGCCATAGGCGATGTCCCCCCAGATATAGATACCTGTAAGTTTGCCTTCGGCGGCGGCGATCTGTCCTTCAACAATACCGACCAGGAAATCGCCCAGTCGCTCGATAAATTTGGCCAGCCGATCCGGATCTTCCCCCATTTTCATCAGCACGTTTTCCGTGCCGGCAATGCGCCAAATCGTTTCATGAGGATCGCATACGCTGCCGAATACACAGAGATCGTCCACACAACTATTGACCCGGTCGATCCAAGCCGGCAGGCCCAGGTTCAGTGTGTCAGCGACTGCGTTGATTTGATCGTCAATGGCTTCTTTGTACCGTCGCGGGTCATGCGGATCGTCGAATACAAAGTTTTCCATCTGCTCAAATGTTTGGGTATCGAAATCGGCGTAATGAGGCATAGGGTAATCGGCCCGTTGCTCGATGATGGCCTCAAAACCGGTTCGTACTAGCCTCCGCTCCGGTGTATTTTCGATAACCTCGACACTCTTTACGTGCGGGTCCATGTTGGGATTAAGGACGATGAAATCCAGGTCCCAATACAGGTACGGATTGAAATCCGGGCCGACATTCATTTCTTCAGGAACGCGTTTAATGAAATTGGTCCAGAAGAATTCACCTACGGGAACTCGGTCTATTTCGCGATGTTCGAGGGCTGCCAATACACGTTCGGTTTTGATTTGGCTTTTATTCATACTATTTCTCTCGGAGTAGTTAGGGCCGTTTTTCTTTAAGGCAGGTCGGCCAGTCGTTCTTCGACCGGGGCGATATCACCCAGGCCGTCTTCCGGTCGATTCATGTACCAATAGGCTGTGGCACAATGATCGTCACGGCGTTCCATGACTTCCGCCTTGTCGGGATGGGCCTCGAGTTCTTCCCGGGTATAGTATTCACCGCCTTTGCCGGCCTTCATGAATCGCAGGTTGGGATTTTTATCCATGGCCTGCAGCATAAGTCGATATGAAGGCCCCCCCATGACCTGGATGGTGACTCGGATATCCTCGTGGAAATAAACCGGATCGGGAATATGGAAGCGATAAAACCCATAAGCGGTTTTACCCTCAGCGATGAAGGGATTGCCTTGGTACAGGTGATCGAAGCGTCCCTGCCCGTAGCCGGTACCGATGTAATCCTCGGTGCCCGTGCCGCAGAGAGTAGGCCATTGTTCGTCGCCGTCGAGATACACTTTCACTTCGCCTTCCCCCCACCAGAAGTTTCGACAATCCGGATGGAGTCGCACGCCCAAATGACAGCCGAGGAATCGCCCCCGGCCTTCAACCCGGGGAAGGATGGTCATATCGCGGCGCAGTTCGGTGAGATTTTCTCGCCGCCAATAGCTGTGGAAATAGAGTGTGTCTTCGTCGTGTTGATCTCCGAGGGTGCAGTCGATTTCGTAATATACACCGGTGTTTTGTCCGGATTCGTTGACCAGTTCGATGCGGGCGGACTTGCGGAAGGGCATGGGCACGAAGCAATTAAAGGAACGGCCTTCGGGGGAAGCGAAGCAGGCGTTTTCAAAGGCGACCATGTGCCCCATGGAGTGTCCGAAGAAATCGCCGAGCGGGGCGCGGACCGCGGGCTCCTTGGCCCCGTCCCAGTACATCTCGATCTTGATGCCGCGTAAAATCTGGGGATCACGATGCCAAAGAGTCATCCAGATACGGCGGATGGTTCCGCTTTCGTTGATTTCAGCCAAGGTCAAACGGCGACCTGCGGGAAAGCCCGTACAAGGAGCACCCTTGCGGCCGAATCTGGCCTTGCCGCCCTGACCCTTGAGACCCTGACGATTTTCAAAAGTGTACCAGCGGGTTTTTACCTTGGTCCCGGGCATCTGATACCAGTTTCTGCCGACGGGTCCAGCCTTTTGACAGCCATAGCCGGCCAAGAGCACAGTGGCGAAAATTACGAGACACAAAAACAAGCATTTACTATTGAGACGCATGAGGGGGCTCCCTGGGAGTTTGAAAGATTAGCCAATCTCAGCACCGCTTACGAATCGATTATTCATGCTGAATTGTGTGCATTATAAATGGCCTCTAGTGGCTGTCTATTCTTATAGCGAACAGGGATTTTCCCGGCTCGCGGAACAAGCCGAACTCGATGTGGCAGGAATACACCGTCGGCGATAAAGACCATATTGGAAGGGGGGATATGGCTTGCGAGGGCCAAGGGTGCTGTTATAATATGACTGGACTGGAGAGATACCGCGGGTGTGATTGAAAACGATCATGCTCGGGCGGTAGGGTATTTCGCGAGCCGAAGTGGCGGAATTGGCAGACGCGCGGGATTCAAAATCCCGTCCTGGCAACAGGGTGAGGGTTCGAGTCCCTCCTTCGGCAGTTTTATGAAAGTTTCACCGCGTTGCTTTCCCCATCAAGCCTCTATTCAACTTTGTTGGTAATTTGAAATTCTAGTTAAATGGGCATTTTATTGTTTCGCAGGCCTCATCGTGCCTTCATTTTTGGTAAGCTATCAATAATTGATTTTTGTGGTTGGCCTGGACATCTGGGTGGTTCGTGTTCCTGGTCCATAATCGTTTATTGGTTTCCATGTTCCAGTAATCTCAGGCCAAAAGAGGCAGAGCGATCAGCAATCGTATAACGAGAGGATCCAGTCATGGCGAAGCAGGGCAAATATAGTCGGCGGGAGTTATGTCGGTTAGGGGCAACGGCGGTTGCAAGCGGCGGCTTGATGGGGCGATCGGTACTGGCTCGGCCGGCGGCTAATCAACATGACAAAAGTAGTATCACCAACTCACGCCGTCCGCGAAATATCATTTTCATGATCTCGGACGGGATGAGTGCCGGGGTGCCTTCGATGGCGAAGCCCTTTTCCTACCTGGTGCGCGGCAAGGGGACTAACTGGAGTCAGCTGGCGAGTAAGAAGCAAACGGTTCAAGGCTTGACGGAGACACATTCGCTTGATTCGCTGGTGACCGATTCGGCGGCGGCATCGAGTTGCTGGGCGACCGGTTGCCGGGTGCCCAACGGTTCGATCAATGTTTTGCCGGACGGTACGAAACTGACTCCGATTATGCGATTGGCGCATGATGCCGGGCTGGGTACCGGGTTAGTGACGACGACACAGATTACGCATGCGACGCCCGCTGGTTTTGCTTCTGTGCAGCGGCATCGAGGCGATCAACATCTTATTGCCCAGCAATACAAGGGTTTGGTGGACGTGTTACTGGGCGGCGGTCGTGAATATTTTGATCCAGCCCGGCGGAAAGACGGGTTGGATTTGGCCGGCGCATTTCAGGCGGATGGATATGTCGTATGTAGTAACAGGCAGGAGCTTAACGCCGCCAATGGTGGGCGAATGCTCGGGCTGTTTTGTGAAGGCCATGTGCCGTACACCATCGACGTGGCACAGGATCAAAAGCAAGCGGAATCGCTACCCACCCTGGCGGAGATGACCACCAAGGCTTTGGAAGTTTTGTCGGGGAAAGAAAACGGCTTCCTGTTGCAGGTTGAAGGGGGAAGAATTGATCATGCCGCCCATAACAATGATGGGGCCGCCATGTTGTGGGAACAACTCGCCTTTGACGACGCGGTAGGCGTGGCGTTGGATTTTGCGGAGCGGCGGGGCAATACCCTTGTGGTGGTAACTACGGATCACGGAAATTCTAATCCCGGCTTGAACGGCATGGGCTCGCGGTACTCGGGCAGTACCTCTTGCTTCGCGCGATTGAGACAGTCCAAAGGTTCCTTTGAAATGATCATGCATCGTTTACGACAAGCCGGCGGTAAAAATAAGCCTGCCTCCACAATGGATGCGGTTGCTATTGTTGAACAAATAACCGGGATCAAGCTTGATGAAAAAGATGCGGAGGCAGTGGCATCGTCAACTGTCGGGCAGCGACCCCCGGAGTTGCATCACCAGCAGGATTGCTTCGACGGCGTATTGGGGCAAATCTTGGGTAATCACAATGGCCTCGGCTGGACGGGAACAACGCACACGGCGGACTTGGTATTTTTGATGGCAGCTGGTGTGGGGAGTGAACTTCTAGGCGGACTGCAGCCAAATACCGCCGTGTTCGGACATTTGACCAAGCTGTTGGGGATTGACTACCGCAATCCGCGCGTGGAGCAATCTCGGGCTGGTCAGACAATGATACCCTTGGCCGGCGAACGGCGATTTCAATCCATTTGAAAACTCGGCGGCAAAAACAAGGCCATGCCTGGGTTTTGATCCAAACTTTGTACCGACGGCTTCTTTCCTGATGACCGAATTCACTTATAATTGCTCCCTTGCGGAGGATTTCTGAAAACAACAGGGAGCAAGAATGAGTACATTGGTAGATATACCCAACATCGGAAGCATTTCAGAGAATTCCGGGTTTGTACCTTTGGAATGTTGCAGCGACGGCATATTCAAGGTAGGCAAAGACGGGGTTGTCTCGATTACCGCGACCGGTGACGGGAAAGTTGAATTTATCGCTTTTGCAGATCACACCTTGGCCTACGTCAAGTCAGCCATGGGGTATCCCGCTTATTATCCCGTCCATAACGTACGCATGGACAAGCCGATCAAGGCGGTTTTGATGGATTTGGACGGCACCTCGGTGCGCAGCGAGGAATTCTGGATATGGATTATTCAGCAATCGACGGCCTCGCTCTTGGGCGATCCCGGCTTTGAGCTGGAGGATAAAGACCTCCCTTACGTGTCCGGGCACAGCGTGTCTGAACACCTGCAGCATTGCATTAAGAAATATTGCCCCGACAAAACGGTGGAAGAGGCCCGGCGGTATTATTTTGAGCACACCGAACGCGAGATGCAGGCCATCTTAGAGGGGAAGGGGCGGCAGGATGCCTTCAAACC
>CAZMVS010000313.1:0-19663 GCA_964569525.1 uncultured Planctomycetales bacterium | reverse complement strand
AACTGCAAGCTTTGCAGAACATGGTTTAATTTTAAGGTTATCAAGCGGTAGAAAAAAATTATGACAGAAACAAAACCACAATTGGCAAGATTTCGTCCTTCGGTGCGAACCATGACCGGGTGGACCGTCTTTTTCATGGTCCTTCTGCGATTGGCGATTGGCTGGCACTTCTTCTATGAAGGTGCTTGGAAACTGGCCCAGGAAGACTGGACCGCAACACAATATCTCATTGCTTCTTCCGGTCCTTTCCGACCGCTTTTCCGTTCGTTCGTTAAGGATGCGGACGGACGCGAGCGATTGAAACTGGAAAACACCAAGAAGCGAATTGAAAACCGCTACCAGGCATTTGTCGATCATTACGGTTTTGAAGACAACCAGAAACAAAAGGCCAAACCGCTGAAAACCGATGCCTTCAAACAGGCGGAGGCCTTGTTCAACAACGAGGATTTTCAGAATCAGAAGAAACTCTACTTGGAACTATTGGGCGAAATCGAGCAATTTGAAAACATGGACAATAAGCCGGAATACAAGAAAGAACGGCTCTACGACATGTATGTCAAAAAAAGCCAGGCTCTGAATGATCTGCTCGCCCGTGTAAATGCCCCCATGAACCAAATGGAAGCCAACCTGATGTGGCATTGCAGCAAAGAACAAAAAGATAAGTATGGCGAACCGCCCATTCCCGCCAGTCAGACCGAATGGATCGACTGGGCCAACATGATCGGTTTGACCGCGGTGGGCGTCGGCCTGATGCTCGGTCTGTTCACCCGCTTCTGGGCGGTGTGCGGAGCCGGCTTCCTGGCTATGTATTATTTCGCCATGCCGCCTTGGCCCGGCCTGCCCAGCAATCCCATGGCTGAAGGCCATTACCTGATCGTCAATAAAAACCTGATCGAACTGATTGCCCTGCTGATGATCGCAACCACCGGCATCGGCCGCTGGGGCGGGCTGGACGCCTTCCTCTTCCGCCGACGGGTCAAATGTTCGCGGCGCGAAACCGAACAAGTAGCTACCCGGCAAACCGCCCAACAGCAGGCTCCCGGTCAGCAGCAATCGAGTTAAATAAATAAAAAGTCTGGAATCGTCCGTGTTGAAAACGACTCGGATCATAGAAAAAAGGAAGATCACGAATGGTACTGAATGAAAAACAACGTCAGATCGGAAAGGATAATTTCAGCGACGCCCTGAAGATCACCCGACGCCAAGCGCTGTCCGGTGCGGTCGCCCTGCCCTCCGCCGCCGCCCTTTATTGGGGTTACGGGGAGTTGTCCGGCAAGAACAAAAACCCGGTCAAGGCCGGCATCATCGGCACCGGTAACCAGGGCTGTTATGCCCATATCGGGCAGAGCAATCCGGACTACATCAAGTTCGTCGCCTACTCCGATATTCGTCCCTCCAATCGCGAGCGGGCCGCCAAATTGTTCCGCGAGAAATACGGCGAAGTCCCTAAGCACTATCAAGACTATAAGGAGATGCTTAAGCAGGACGACATCGAGTTGATCGTGATCGCCCTTCCCTTGAACCTGCACGCCCAGGTCACTATCGAAGCTTTGAATGCGGGCAAGCACGTGCTCTGCGAAAAGCTGATGGCCAAAACCGTCATGCAGTGCAAGGAGATGGTCCGAGCCGCCGACAAGAACAAGAAACTGCTGGCCGTCGGTCACCAACGACATTACAGCTACCTCTACGCTAACGCCCTTTCCCTCATTGAAGAAGGCTTGATGGGCGATATCCGTTTCATGCGGGCCTTCTGGCATCGCAATCAGACTCAAGCAGGCGCTGAAGGGGCCAAGCAAGGCAAGTTCGACAGTTGGAAGCCGCCGATTCCCGAAGCTGACCGCAAGTACTACGAGGAGCATCCCGAAGAGCTGAAAAAACACGGGTTTGAGAGCTTGGAACAACTGGTCCAATGGCGGTTGGACAACCGCACCGGCGGCGGCCTGCTGGTCGAATTGGGCAGCCACCAACTGGACGCCATCAGCATCTTCCTGGGCAAACATCATCCGGTCGCCGTACAGGGCGTGGGCAAGGTTTCCTACTTCACCGATAACCGCGAAGTCTGGGATCACATTTCGCTGGTCTACGAGTACGGTGAGGATGCGAACAATACGATCGCCAACTACTCCTCGATCTGCACCAACGCCTTTGAAGGCTACGGTGAAGAGGTCTTGGGCACCCAGGCGAGCATGATCGTATCCAAGGAACAGAATGCGTACCTCTTCAAAGAAGGTGCCGACAAGGACACACGAATCAACTGGGCCGAACAGCGGCTCAGCCGACCGGTGACCGATTCGGGTTCGACACTGTCTTGGGGTACCGGCGGCGACGTGGCCAACACCCTGACCAGTCGCGGCTACCGTGAGGAGCAGGAACACATGGCCTGGCTCATCCGCAACCCGGACAAGATGATCATTCCCAGTAAGGAAAATCCACGGCCGGAAAAGAAGAATCCCATTGCCGTTCCGCGGTGTCACGGCCGGGTCGCCCTGATCGACGGAGTCATCACTCTGGCCTCCAACCTGGGCATGGAAAAACAAAAACGCGTCGTCTTCAAACCCGAGTGGTTTGATCCCTATTCCGACGCGGTGCCCGAGAACGAAATTTAAGAAATTTCCCACCACTCTTCCCCCTGGCCGGTATGAATGCATGCCGGCCATTTTTATATCATCAGCTCCGTACCGCTGATGATGGATACATCCGGAACAGGTACAATAAGCAGCCAATAGCGGATAAATCACGACGGTTGATGAACAGCTATATCTGCATCAGCAAATGACGGCTGATAGAGCATTGGGCATACTTGAAATTTGTGATACACTACGCGGCGAGGTGAAATTATGAGTGACTTGTTTGATCTTAGCGGAAAAACGATTGCGATTACCGGCGGCGGCGGCGTGCTATGCGGCGGGATCGCGGAACACGTGGCGAGCTGCGGGGCCAACGTGGCCGTCCTGGACCTGAAAGAGGAAGCTGCCGAGCAGGTGGTCAACCGTATCATCAGTGCCGGCGGAAAAGCCATCGCCGTAGGAGCCAATGTGCTGGAACGGGAGAGCCTGGAAGCGGCCCTGACCACCGTCGAGGAATCCTTCGGCCAGGTGGATATCCTGATCAACGGCGCGGGCGGGAACCATCCTTCCGCGACCACCGGTCCGGACAAGGCCTTTTTCGATTTGCCCATCGACGCCTTTCGTAAGGTAATGGACCTGAACCTTTTGGGTACCGTGCTGCCCAGCATGGTGTTTGGTCGCAAGATGGCCGATCGCAACGAAGGAGTCATCCTGAACGTAGCCAGCATGAACGCATTTCGCCCGCTGACCAAGATACCAGCCTACTCGGCGGCCAAGAGCGGCACCAAGAACTTTACCGAATGGCTATCGGTACACATGGCACAGGAGTATTCGCCGAAGATTCGGGTTAATGCCATTGCTCCCGGGTTCTTTTTGACTCATCAGAACCGATTCCTGTTGATCGACAAGGATACCGGGGAGCTGACGCCACGCGGACAAACCATCATCGACCATACGCCGATGGCCCGTTTCGGCAAGCCGGAAGACCTTTATGGTACGGTCAGTTGGCTGTTGTCGTCCGCGGCGGAATTCGTCACGGGCATTACCGTACCCATCGACGGCGGTTACAGCGCATTCGGCGGTGTGTGATCGATTGACAAAGAACATGCCGGTCAAAAAACATGTTGGCCGGTTCCTCACATACATACGAAGTAAAGCCCTGTCGCTATGAGAAGTGGCAGGGCTTTTTTGTGATCCCGGATTTTTTCCGCGCTACTTGTATAACAATATGGGGATTCCATTCTCGTGTGCGGACCTCATTTCATCAACCAGGCGGCGAGCAAATCGACGCCTGACTTAAGATCTTTTTTGTGCACGGATTCGGTAATGGTGTGCACATAGCGGGTGGGAATGGAAAGGGTCATGGTCTTTCGGCCGATACCCGCCCGTTGAACAGTTGCCGCATCGGTGGCACCAAGGGGAAGAATTTCCATTTGGTGAGCTATTTTTTTGGTCTTGGCCACAGATACAAATTCATCAATCAATCCACGATGGCTGATGGAGCCGGAGTCCATAACCTTCAAGGCCACGCCTTTGCCGAACTTTGTTATTGATTCAGCTTCGTCGATTCCCGGCGTATCGCAGCATAAGGTGGTATCGATAGCGATGCCGATATCCGGTTCGATACCGAAAGCGGACGGTCCAGCCCCGCGGCAGCCGACTTCTTCCTGCACGGTGCCGGCGTAATAAATATCGTACGCGCTTTTGTTACCGACTTTGCGCAGAGCGTTGATGGCTACCCAACTGGCTACGCGGTTGTCCATACACTTTCCGTTGCAGGCATCGCCTATTTCCCGCATTGGCTGGACAAGGGTTACCGGATCGCCGATCTGCACCCAGCGTTCGACCTGTCTTTTGGGCATGAACAGGTCCACAAAAAATTCGCCCACTTGGTAAGTCTTTTTCTTCTCTTCATCGGTAGCAATATGGATCGGCCGCCCGGCGGGATTGAGTACGCCTATTAAATCTTTCTTGCCCTGGACGAGAACGCGGCGGGCAAAAAGATTGCGGGTATCGAAGCCGCCAACGTTCTGCAGGCGGAGGAAACCGTTGTTGTCGATATGCTTGACGTAGAAACCGATTTCGTCGATGTGGCAGGCGAGCATTACCTTTTGGGGTGGCTTTTTAGATTTGCTTTTCGGTTTGCCGGGCTTTATGTGTCCCACGAGATTGCCCAAGGCATCGACATGGGTTTCGTCGAAGAGGTCTTTTGTTTCTTGTTGGATCAGTTCGCGAACGCGTTCTTCCCGGCCGGGGACACCCGGCGTTTCGGTCAATTTTTTTAATAATTCCATTGCATTTCTCCTGCGATCGATCATATTAAGACAAATTCAAGGCGGCGAATTGCGGTTTATCATAACCGAATTCAGCGCAAAAATGGGTTCAAAATGGGTTTGTTTTTGCCGCTAAGTGTAGCTGTAATTGCGTTGTAAGTGCATCATAATAAAGACCTTACGTCGATTTTAAAATGGCTTTGTTTTGCAAATATAGTATCGCCCTCTTTTTTCGCTTAATAAGAATTAAATTAAACATTACCCTGTCGATCAATCAGCATAACGCGCGCCGTGTTCCGGGAGATAAAAAATGAGCGAAACACCTGAATCTGTAATCAATAGTAGGATGATAAACGGAGAAAGCCCAAAGCAACAGATAACAGGAAAAGAAACATTCGCTGTCAATCTATTCGGTTCTTTTCTCATCCTTATCGGCGTGAATTCCATTATGAAAATGATTCATGGGGTTTTTGCGGATCAATTATATTTTAACCTGAATTTTATCGCTCTTTTTATCGGTATTGGATTACTGAATAGAAAAGATCATTGGCGAAGATGGGCCGTTGTCGTCGTTTGGCTGGGAATCGTTTTTTCGCCTATTATAATGGTTTTAGTGTTTTTATATCCGCCCCATGATCCAATTTCTATATTGGGCATCAGAACAAACACCTTTATCCCCTGGCCAATATTGCTTCTTATATCTGGTATTGTTTTCTTATTCAGTCTTTGGCAAAGAAGTATTTTGTCCAAAGCATCCGTCAAACAATATTTTTCCGCAAACAAGAGACAAGCTGATCACTGGTGGGTTATCATTGTTATCCTATCAATCTTATTTATCGTGATCTATTACCTTGCAGGCCAAGCTTGCGTTCGTTTAATCGACTCAATAAAAGCACGCCAAGCTACTATAGAAGTTGTTGACGCCCAAACAGGCGAGCACATCAACTTCAGGGTCGATTGTCTGGAACAACCTGCCAATCTGGCCTTTCCCAAGGCCTCAACATTTATACCTCTTCAGGGAAGCAATATATCAGGTGGGAATTTTTTATGGGTCTCTGTTCATCCCATGCAGGTGGACATATTCGCGACAGGTTATAAAAGCAAAACATTATGGTTGGGTGACGAGGAGAACCACAAAAACATAAAAGTCGAATTAACACCTAAATCACCGAGTACGCAATCCAGGCCGGCAGAGAAAGAGGAATAAGGTGCTGTTTGGGATAGAAACGGAGAGGAAGTGAAAATCAAAGTGGTTTTTTGGGCCGGTGAAATCCGGAAAGAGGATGAAGGCGGACTGAGGCCGCCCTACTGGGCTGGGCTTGGAAAGATGGTAGATTTCTCTCTGCAGAAAAATGACTGCTGATCAATTTTTCTTCGTTCGAAATGGCAGGCAGTTCGCGGTGACGCGCGTTTAATAAAATCCAAAGCGGCGTCACAGCCGCCGCACTCCAAAGCAGTCAAAGCTGTGTCGAGGGCGCCGCACTCCAAAGCAGTCAAAGCCGTGTCGAGGCCGCCGCACTTCAAAAGCATACTGTTTAAGATGTCGATGAATTTTGGAGTTTCAGGGAAGGGAGAGTTATAAGATTTCTCTCCCGATAAATCGGGATCGAAATGACAGGGCGTGTCGGCCCCGGCGCACCGGGATCAAATCGCCTTAAAGGCCTTTTGTCCTCCACTCGAAATGAAGCAAACGCCCAAACCTGTTGCACCATTTATGTCAATGCGTCAGCGACCGTTTTTTAGTTTATACATGATGGTTGATCAGTTCGCGGAAGTCCTGGATGAGTTGGCGGGTGACGGGGCCGGGCTGGCCTGTTCCTATGGGGCGGCCGTCAATCATGGTTACGGGGATAACCTCCGCGGCGGTTCCGGTGAGGAAGCATTCGTCGGAGACATACAGGTCATGCCGGGTGAGGTTCATTTCTTTCAAGGGCAGATTCTGTTTGCGGACCAATTCGATGACCACGTCGCGGGTGATGCCTTCCAGGATGCCCGCGGAAATGGGCGGGGTCTGCACGATGTTATCGCGGACGAGGAAGATGTTATCGCCGGTGCACTCGGCCACGTAGCCGAGGTGGTTGTACATGATGGCCTCATATACGCCGGCGTCGAGGGCCTCGATCTTGGCCAGTATGTTATTGAGATAGTTGCAACTCTTGATCCGGGTGGACAAGGCGTTGGGATGGTTGCGGATGAGGCTGGAACTAATGACGGCCATTCCTTTTTCATAGAGTTCCCGAGGGTACAAATCGATCTGGTCGGCAATCACGAAAACGGAGGGATTGGCAGTGCGCACGGGACTCAAGCCGAGGGATCCCACGCCGCGAGTGACCACCAGACGAATGTAGCCGTCCACCACGTTGTTGGCTTCCATGGTCCGGTACATAGCGTCGGTCAGTTCCTGCCGGGACATGGGGATTTCCAATCGGACGGCCCGGGCGGAATCTTCCAGCCGATGAAGATGCTGTTCCAGGCGGAAAATTTTGCCCCCGTAGCTGCGCAGGCCTTCAAAGACACCATCGCCGTAAAGCAGACCGTGGTCGAAAATACTAATGGTAGCCTCGGCGGCGGGGACCAGTCGGCCATCGATAAAAACATTTTGTGAGGGGTTCGGTGCAAATTCGTTTGGTTGATCAAATTTAGACATATCAATTCACCCATTTACAAAGCGACTCACCCGCGTGTGGCGGCTGCGGTCTCTTTTCCGCCGGCAATTTTTCCATCGACCAAGGTAATGGTTCGATGGGCCACTTCCGCCACCTTGGCATCGTGGGTCACCATGACGACGGTCTGGCCTTGGCGGTTCAATTCCTGCAAGGCAGAGAGGATCTCGTTTCCGGTAGCAGTATCCAGATTACCCGTAGGTTCGTCCGCAAGCAAGACGACGGGATGATTGGCCAGTGCACGGGCGATAGCGACCCGCTGACGTTCACCGCCGGACAGCTCGTTGGAACGGTGACGAATACGGTCTTCCAAGCCGACCCGCCGGATCATTTCGCGGGCGTGATTCTTGATTTCCTTTCGCCGGCCAAACCATGACCAGACGGACCGGCCGACCATGCAAGGCAACATCACGTTTTCCAATACGTTTAATTCGGGTAGCAAATGATAGAACTGAAATACGAACCCGAAGCTTTGATTGCGCAAGCGGTCCCGCTGGGCGGCGGAACCGGCGAAGATATCCATGCCCTCGAACTTGACCGTTCCCCTATCCGGTACGTCCAAGGCTCCCAGTAAATGCAGCATGGTGCTCTTTCCGCTACCGGAGGCGCCCATGATGGCAAGAAACTCGCCGCGGCGAACGGAGATGGAAAGACCCTTGAGCACCTGGAGCTGGAAGCGGCCCAGTTGGTAGGACTTATGCACGCCGGATGCTTGTAAGATGACGTCACTCATAACGCAAGGCCTCCACCGGCCAAATCCGCGACGCGCGATAAGCGGCGATCAGCGAACCGGCCATGGATGCAATAATAGCTACCACGAAAATCACAAGGGCGGTCATGGCATCCACGTGGTTGGGGATGCGATCAAAAGTATAGACCTCGGGGCTCCACACCCGGAGGGAAGGATGAATACGTTCCAGCCAATCCTGGATATCGTTGATATACCAAACGAAAACGGTTCCGATGATGGTACCGAGAATTCCGCCGACCACGCCGACCGCGGCACCGTACGAAAGAAAGATCTGGGCCACACCGTAGGAGGTTGCCCCGACGCTCTTGATGATGCCGATGTCCTGGGTTTTCTGCTGAACGATCATGTAGAAGATGCAACCGACGAGGAATACCGCCACGACACTGATCACGCCGAACAATATGGTGACCAGGATTTTTTCTTTTTCCACGGGGATGATGATATGGGCCTGGTGTTCTTCCCAAGTGACGATTTCCACGTCTTCCATGGGGCTTTTGACACGGCGGAGGACCTGTTGGATTCGCTGCTGAACGGCGAGGCCGGACTCCCAAAAGTCCTGTTCCATATCCGAAGTTTTACCTTTTTTGGATTGTTCGTATTGCTCGATGCGGCTGCGGGTTTTTTCTCGCCAGGCGTCGGCCTTGCGGGCGGTGAAGTGTTGCCATTTATCGGCCAGCAAGTCGCGCGTTTCAATAGGGTCCACACCGGGCTTGAGCTTGATCTGTATCTGGGTAGTTCGGGCAGGGAAAGCATGTCCGCCTAAATCCTCGGCCAAGTCGTAAGAGTCCAGGCGCACGTTTTTTTGCAGTTCATTGAAATCGAGGTAAACGCTGGTGGAATCGATTTCATAAACGCCAGTCTTATTGTCGTCAACGTAACGGTACGTTTTGGTGAAGGCGTCCTTTAAGCTGTTCAACTTGCCGGTGGCCTGGAAGGGGGCGAAGGTTACGGTCACTTCCTCGCCCCGGTAATACGCCCGTTCGTACTGGCCGTTGGACATTTTGCGGGAACACAGTTCGACCCCAATAATGGCACCGTGATGAGGTGGGCCGACCATGGCCGGGACTGTCGAACCGCGTTCCATGATCACCTCATGGGAAACGGGAGCGAAATAACCGGGGCGTTCATAAGGAAGGGTTTCCTCAATGGGAACGTCTTTGCGCTGTTGGGGAGTAGCGGTTTTCAACCACTTCTGCCAAGCCTTTTCGAACTTCGGCGGTAAAACATATTCGTCCTGTTCATTAACTCCGTAACAGGGCATTTTTTGTTTTTCGAAAGAAGTCGTGCCGGGATAATATTTTTCGTAGAAGAGCCCCTTCTTGAAATCATTAACCCGGTAGGTCTCTTCGAGGCGGACACCGACGAGGGAAGCCATGTGGGTTCGCTGAGATCGGGGATAGCGCAGCACGCCGTAGGTAAAAATCACCGGTGTGGCTTCGTCCAAACGATCGGGCATGTCGCGTTCAATTTCCTCGATAAAATCCTCGTAATAGGGGAAGCCGGTGAGGGAACGATTATGGACAATCAGATCGCCCAGCATCCCGCGGGAACGATCGCGGACCATCTGCAGGAAGCCGTCCATCACGCTGACCACGATCAGGACCATGGCCACGCACAGGCAGACCGCAGCGACGGCGAAAAAGGCGATGCGTCGTTTGCGAAGATATCGAAGGCATAGAAAAATTTTGTACATTCCGGTACACTCGATTCGACGGGCCACAAATTTATTCGGCCCCGTCTCAAGGTTCGAAGTAGGTTACTCATTAACGCCGGTCGAACCCGTAAAAATACATTAATGGTTTAGGTTTCCCCGCCGGCTTCTGCATTTTCCGTCTCGGTAACTTCCTGCTGATCCGTTTCGCCCTGTGACATTGTCTTAGGTCGCTGGTGCGGGAAAAGAATGACGTCGCGAATGTTACTGGAATTTGTAAGCAGCATTATCAGCCGATCGACACCGATGCCCAATCCGCCAGCCGGCGGCATTCCGTACTCCAGGGAAAGAATGAAATCCTCGTCCAGGACGGCCATAGTTTCGTCGCGATCCTCGCCGCTGAGATGGCGGAGGAAATTTTCCTTCTGGACCTGGGGATCGTTCAACTCGGTATAGGCATTGCCCACTTCATAGCCGGCGATGAAGGCCTCAAAACGCAAGGCGGTGTTGGGATCATCCGCTTTGCGACGGGTCAGCGGGCAGATAGGGGCCGGGTAGTCCAGCACAAAGGTGGGTTGGATTAAATTCGGCTCGACGGTGGCCTCGAACACTTCATTGATCACAATGGCGTCATCAAGTTTGGCCTGGTCGATGCCCAACTCCGCCGCCTTTTCTCGTACCGTGGTGATATCATCCATTTTGACGCCGGCATATTCCTCCAACAGGTCTGCGTAATAACGTCTTGGCCAGGGCGGAGTGAAATCCAAAACTTCCTCACCATACGGACGTTTATACACACCGTCGATCTGCTCGATGGCAGCGGCAACCATGGCCTCGGTAATCTCCATCATGTCGTTGTAGTCGCCGTAGGACTGGTAAAGCTCAAGCAGGGTGAACTCGGGATTGTGCGACGAATCGATTCCTTCATTGCGAAACACTCGGGCGAACTCGAAGACTCGTTCAATTCCGCCGACCAACAGCCGCTTGAGATATAACTCCGGACTGATTCGCAAGTAGAGGTCCATGTCCAATGTATGGTGATGGGTGATAAAAGGCCTGGCCGCTGCTCCACCATAAATGGGCTGGAGAACCGGGGTTTCGACTTCAAAATAGCCTTGACCCACCAGACAGCGGCGGATGGCATCGATGATCATGCTGCGCTGTTTGAAGACCTGGGCCACCTTGGGATTGGTAAACAGATCGACGTAACGCCGACGATAGCGCAGGTCCACGTCTTTGAGGCCATGCCATTTTTCTGGAGGCGGCTGAAGGGACTTACTGAGCATGGCGACCGATTGTGTCCAAATGGTCAGCTCGCCGGTTTTAGTCTTACCGATGGGTCCTTCAACGCCGATGATATCGCCGAGGTTGAGCAATTTGTTAGCCAGCTTGAATTCCGTTTGGTTGACCGCGGATTTGCTCACCGCGATCTGCATATCCCCGCTGGAATCGCGCAGGTGCATGAAAATCAGCTTGCCGCAAGGGCGATGCAGTATCACCCGACCTGCAATACGGGCTGTGGAATCCTCAGCGTGCTGGCCGGGCTCCAAGTTGAGGGATTCGCCTTGCGCGCGGACATCAGCGATGCGTTGCGTGTTGTCATATCGTCCGCCGTAGGGATCGAGGCCCAATTCGCGTATTTTATCCAGTTTTGCTTTTCGGTCTTCAACTTGTTGCGATCTACTCATCGTTCTGTGGATTTGCTCCTTGTTTCACATGTCACTGGAAATTCGACTATCACGTCCGATAATGAACCATTTTGGTCACGCGGACATTTTCGCAAATTCCCACCCCATACGCCAACTTACCGTTTACTTCACAGAGGATACCGGAAAATGGTGGTGTTAGCGACTTTTGAGCCCGCCAGGCCCACTTCCATCTCTTTCGCAATTTCTCTATGTTCACGGATTGGCAGGTTTGAAATAAAAATGCCCACAACCCCTAAACCAATATTTCAATTATTGTCAATACCAGTTCTTGTTCCTTAAACTTATTTTTAATCTTCATCTGCCAGGCCATACTATCGTGGAAACATTTCGTAATACAAATTTTTTCACAATCAAATGTTGAAATATGTTTTATCAAACTTATTAATACATATGGCACCTTATTCGTGAGTTTCGAGAAAAACATTGGGCGTTGAAAAAATAAAACGGGCAAACATTACCATTTTTGATAGTATTAATAAACAATACTGCCAAAAGCCATACAATTTTTCGCTTATAACTCGTTTCCGTACAAGCATATGCAAATCATACACGTGTGCGAAGACTTGACAAAAGGGTGCATTTGGGGTTATTAACATAATAATAACCCCTGAAAAACCGCATAAATCACATTCAAATAAACACGAATCAAAATTGATCGTGCATTAAGTTTTTGTCACAGCTTGGGAAAATAAAGTTTTTGAGTAGGAGAGTTGTTTTGAGCAAACTGATACATGAGATGCCAGGCTTACAATCGTCGTTATATGCACCTTTGAGCGCCGCTGACATCAAAAAGATCGCTGACGCCTCGTTCGAGGTTTTGAGCAAGTCCGGCATGGCGGTTTATTCCAAGTCGGCTATGGAAGCCTATCACAAAGCCGGCGCGGATGTTGATGAAGAAAAAAAGGTTGTTCGTTTACCGCGCAGCATGGTGGAAGATGCTATTGCCTCCAATCCTTCTTCCATTACCTTGTATTCGCGTGACGGGGAATATGATGCGATCCTGGAAAAGAACCGCGTTCATTACGGAACCGGGGGAACGGCTATTTACGTGCTGGATCCGGACACGGGGGAACGTCGCCCTTCCACCACGGAAGACGTCATTCTCAACGCGCGCATGGTGGAAAATTTAAACAACATTCACGTATTCACGATAAACGTTTTCCCCAACGAGATTGAACAGAAAGATCAGATTGACGTGAACCGCTTCTTCCACGCATTGGACAACACGAAGAAACACGTGATGGGCGGTATCTACTCCATGTCCGGATTAAAAGACGCGGTTCGCATGTCAGAGATGATCGCGGGCGGGGAAGAGGCCTTGCGCGAAAAACCGTTCGTTTCTTTCATCACCCTGATGATAAGTCCTTTCAAGGTAGATGACGATTACGGGGAGATGACCTGTTACCTGGCCCAGAAGGGATTGCCCGTGGTGGTCCCCACTGAACCGATTTGCGGAACGACTTCGCCGATCACCTTGGCGGGGAATGTATTGACACACACCGCGGAAACGTTGGCGGGCATTACCTTGGTACAATGCGTGAACAAAGGCGCTCCAGGTATTTGCGGGAGTGTCGGCTCGATCACCAATCTGAAAACCATGGATCACCTGGCCGGTCCGATCGAACGGGCGATGGCCAACGCCGCCGTTTCACAAATGGCCCAGCACTTCGAGGTTCCGCTGTATTCCACGGGAGGTACTTCGGACAGCAAGGCGGTGGACATCCAGGCTGCTTATGAAAGCGCCATGTCCAGCCTCCTGGTGGCTATGTCTGGGGCGAACTACATTCATGACATTGCCGGCCTAATGGAATTCGACCTGACCGTATCTTATGAGAAACTTGCCATGGACAATGAGATACTCGGCATGTGTCAGCGCGTGTTGCGCGGCATCGAGGTGAATGACGAAACCCTGGCGACCGACTTGTTGGTCAGCAAGGGGCCGGCCACAGATTATATTGCTGAACCGCATACTATTAAATACATGCGGGAAGAATTTTACGTTCCCACGCTGGCCAACCGGGACAAGCGTGATTCCATGCAGCCAAACGACGACGCCTTGTCCCGGGCGACGGCATTCGTCAGCAATCTCCGCAAGCAAAAACCGGCCAGTCAATTGGATGGATCGGTTCGTGAGAAAATCTTGAAAGAGTTTCCGGCCATCAAGTCGTAAAGGCCCTGGATCAACACGCCTCTAAAAAGGACGACAATCGTGAGTACCACACAAACGACCATCCCCCCGCAATTTCCGCCGACCACGGTCCCTAAGCCTCTGGTGACTGAACTTTTCGGTTCAAATGTGTTCAGCTTGGCGGCCATGCGGGAACGGTTAACCGATGATGTATATAAAAAGCTTGTCAACACCATCCAAAAAGGGGACAAGCTGGATCCCGCAATTGGAGACATGGTCGCTAATGCCATCAAGGACTGGGCTGTGGAAAAAGGCGCGACCCATTTCTGTCACTGGTTTCAGCCGCTGACAGGGATGACGGCAGAGAAGCACGACTCTTTTATTTCCCCCCTGCCGGACGGTCGGATTCTTTTGCAGTTTAATACGAGAGACTTGACCCAAGGCGAACCGGACGCCAGCAGTTTTCCCTCAGGCAGTCTGCGGGAGAGTTTTGAAGCCCGCGGTTACACGGTATGGGATTGCACGTCACCGATCTTCGTCAAGGAAGACGGGGATAACGTCTCCATGTTTATTCCTTCCGCGTTTTGTTCTTATAACGGGGACGCTCTTGATTACAAAACGCCCTTGCTGCGGGCGAAAGATTCGGTGAACAAGCAGGCCATGCGGGTTTTGAAGGCATTGGGAAATACCACCAGTGAACGAGTGATTCCCACGATGGGTGCCGAGCAGGAATACTTTTTGATTGATCGTCGTTTTATTTCGCAGCGGTTGGACCTGATGCAAACGGGGCGGACCTTGTTCGGGGCCCCGAATCCGAAAGGGATGGCCAGTTCGGTGCACTATTTCGGGACGGTTCACGAACGGGTTGCTTCGTTCATGCACGAGGTGAACAACGAGTTGTGGAAGCTGGGGGTATCGGCCAAGACGCAGCACAACGAGATTTCGCCCTGCCAATATGAAATCGCCCCGATCTATAATTCCGTAAACGTGGCGACCGATCACAACCAGTTGACCATGGAGGCATTGCAGAAAATCGCGGAGCGGCATGACATGGAGTGTCTGCTTCATGATAAGCCCTTTGCCACTTTGGGTGGTTCGGGCAAACACATCAACTTCAGCTTGGCCACCGATGACGGGATGAATTTGCTTGATCCGGGTGAGACACCCTATGAAAACGAAGTGTTCCTGATTTTCCTGTGTGCGGTCATAAAAGCGGTAGATACGTATCCGGAGCTTTTGCGCTCCAGTGTCGCCGATGCCGGCAACGACCGGCGTCTGGGAGCCATGGAAGCGCCTCCGCCGATTATCAGTATTTTCCTCGGAGAGGCGCTGACCGAAGTATTAGAATGCGTCGCATCGGGAGACGGGGAAAACAACGGTGAAGCCATGGCCGCTGAAAAGATTTCCCTCGGCGTCAGCACCCTCCCTAAGCTTCCGAAAGACGTTTCCGACCGTAATCGGACCTCGCCTTTTGCTTTCACGGGGAACCGTTTTGAATTCCGGACGCCGGGTTCGGCGGTAACTACATCTCGGCCGAGTTTTACGCTGTGCACGATTGTGGCCGACGTATTGGCGGAAATCGCCGACGAGTTAGAACAGGCTAAAGACGTAAACGCCACCGCGGAAGACATCGTCAAAAAAATTGTCAAGGAACATCAGCGAATCATCTTCAATGGTGACAACTACTGCGACGAATGGTTGAAAGAGGCCCAAAAACGAGACCTCCCTATTCTCATGGATACGGTGGATGCCTTTACGGCAATCCAGACTGAAAAAATCACAAAGCTATTCGAGCGGCAAGAAGTTTTGAATCGCCATGAGCTGGATGCCCGGGTAGAAATTACCTTCCAACGATATGCGGAATGTATCGTTATCGAAGGGCGTACCGCCTTGCGGATGGCCACGCGTCAAATTTTGCCGGCAGTGTTGTCTTACACTGGGCGGATAGCGGATAACCTCAACTCAGTTAAACAGGCCGGCGGATCCCTGGATGTTCACCAAGAGGTGCTTAAACAAGTTTCAGGTCTGGTCGATAAACTCAGTAAGGGTATTGATCAACTGCGCAAGGCATTGGAAACCGCGGAAAGAATCGAAAATCCCCGGGAACGGGCGACGAAAGCCCGGGACCTGATCATCCCCGCCATGGCAGCCGTTCGCCAGCCGGCTGACGAATTGGAAACGGTAGTCGATGCCGATCTCTGGCCGTTGCCTACTTATGCGGATATGGTTTTTCGAGGTTAAATCCCCGTTACACGATCGCAAAACTGAGCAAATCATACTCACCGGCGGAACTGTTTTATCGGCTCCGCCGGTCTTTTATTCGCCATTGGGAGGAGCCGGACAGTCTATCTCCAAAATCGACCGCCGAGCGTCCCTCTTTTCGCAAACGTGCCTGATCGGGTGTTGACGTTCACTTTTCCAAGCCCAATGATTTATATATACATTTTTGTTTTGTGAGCCCCGATGAAGGCAGAGAATATGAGGGGAACTTCGACACACTTCACAACATCGGCTATTTATGTTCAGGTACAATGAAAATAACCAATAGGTTTAATGGGGGCACCAGTACGCCTAACAAGGCCGGCATAGTGTTCCCGGCTGATCGCATAAAGGATTGATTTTATGAGCACGCAAGACGGTTACGAATTGTTTGATCATACTGCCGACGTCGGCATCCAAGCCTGGGGCGTAAGTCTTGCCCAGTTGCTGGAACAAGTTAGCCGAGGTCTCTATTCTGTTATCGCTGATTTCAGGACAAGCGGCAAAGCGATACCGGTCCAATGGCAACTGGAAGGCGAAGACCAAGCCGAACTGCTGCATGATTATTTATCTGAATTATTGTTTTTGTTTGAAGAAGAAGGCAGAATCCTGCTGGAGCCCCAGGTTCAGGAATTCAGCGAGAAGCGGCTTATCGTCGAGGGACAGGCCGAGGCCGTTAACGAAGCAAACACAAATTACCACCACGAAATCAAGGCCATCACCTATCACGAACTTGATCTTCACAAAACATCGGATGGCTACCAAGCGAGAATCATTGTGGACATTTAAGAGCAGTAAACGCTGTCAGCAAAGCGGAAACGGCAAGGAGAAAGAGCTGTGTCGGAAACATACACTGGACCACTAGAGCGTATCGATCAATGCCGATGGCGGATTCCGAAATCGTATAAGACCGGCATGCTGGTGGACGGTCTGATTTTCGCCGACGACAGTCTCATTGAGGCCATCACACAGGATAAATCACCGGAACAGGTAGCCAACGTGGCCTTTCTGCCGGGGATCGTCAATTATTCGATCGCCATGCCGGATATCCATTGGGGTTACGGATTCTGCATCGGCGGAGTGGCGGCGATGGATCCGGAAGAGGGAGGAGTCATCAGTCCCGGCGGAGTGGGCTACGACATCAACTGCGGTGTTCGTTTGTTGCGGACCGATATCGCCCACAAAGATGCCCAGCCACGGATGGAAGAATTGGTGGAACAGCTGTTTAGGGACATCCCCGCGGGCGTGGGCAAAGGGGGAGCCATTAAGTTCAAAGAATCCGAGTTGCGCAGGATCATGCAACAAGGTTCCCGTTACGTGGTCGAGCAGGGCTTCGGCTGGGACAGTGACGTGGAGATGACCGAAGCCCATGGGTGCCTGGAAGGGGCTGATCCGGACTGCGTTTCGCAACGGGCCATGAATCGAGGCAAGGATCAATGTGGGACGCTGGGCAGTGGCAACCATTTCATGGAAGTACAGGTGGTCGAAGAAATTGAAGATCGGCAGGCAGCCTCGGTCATGGGCCTGGAAGAAGGCATGTTGACGGTCATGATACACACCGGTTCGCGCGGGCTGGGCCACCAGGTCTGTGATGACGCGTTGAAAACGATGCGAAACGTGCCGGCCAAGTACGGTATTCATTTGCCGGATAAACAATTGTCTTGTGCACCACTCAATTCGGCGGAGGCGGAGAAATATATCGGTGGTATGCGTTCGGCGGCGAATTTTGCCTGGGCGAACCGGGAGATATTAACGCACCTGGCGCGACAATCGTTCGCCCAGGTTTTCGGTCGGCCGGCGGAACGGCTAGGCATGCATCTCATCTACGACGTCGCCCATAATATTGCCAAGTTTGAAACGTATGAAATAAACGGCCGGAAACGGCGATTGTGTGTTCATCGCAAGGGTGCGACCCGTGCTTTTCCCCCGGGCCATCGGGAGGTGCCCGCCAAGTATCAGGCTATCGGTCAGCCGGTGATCATTCCCGGCGACATGGGCCGCTATAGCTACGTGCTGGTCGGCCAGCCCAAGGCCATGGAACAAAGCTTCGGCAGTACCTGCCACGGTGCCGGGCGACAAATGTCCCGTGGGGCGGCAATCCGGGCCAGCAAGGGGCGAGATATCCGCCAGGAGCAACTCCATCGCGGAGTCATTGCCAGAGCCCGGAGTCGAACGGGGCTTGATGAAGAAATGCCCGAGGCCTACAAAGATGTTACTAACGTGGTTAATGTTCTCCAGAAAGCGGGCATCAGTCGCAAAGTTGCCCGGCTACGACCGGTGGGCGTAATCAAAGGTTAGATTATAACATCATAGCAGTGCCGGCACGTGTCTTAAAATCCCGCTATCCAATGAGATGACAACTCGATTTGGATTGTACAACCTTTAGCTCGGCGAGCTTGAATCATTCAGGGCCGTCTTCTTCGATAATGGCGCCGGCCTGTTGCATCTTGGCCAGGGCTTTTTGGCCGTCACCGGGATTCACGTTAACAGGTCGAGTAGCATCCTTAATCAAGTGAACCTCAAAACCTGCGGCCAGCCCGTCGAGAACGGTAATGAGGACACATACATCCTGGGCCAATCCCCCAACCCATAAGCGATTAATACCCTGTTGTTTCAGCCTATCGGCCAGGCCGGTTTGGTCAAATGCGGAATACCGGTCATGGTTCGGCTCAATTCCTTTGCTGATAATTTGAGCGTCAGGGGGAAGTTGTAAATCAGGGTGAAAACGTGCTCCTTCGGTATCTTGAAGACAATGTACCGGCCAAGGTCCGCCGCGTTCTATGAAGCTGACATGATGAGGTGGATGCCAATCCCGAGAGGCAACGATGACTGCCCGGGCCTTTTGGGCGGCATCGATCCAACAGTTTATCACTGGGACAATTTGATTCCCGTCCTCAACAGCCAAGGCTCCGCCGGGACAAAAATCCTGTTGTAAATCCACTATAAGCAAAGCGTCGTTTTTAGTCAGTTGCGCACTGCCCATTGATTTGCTTTCGACTTATACCAAGGTAAAAGATATAAAAAAGCATATCAATCAATTCGCCTTCTTCAATGTGTAGCCGATTACCAATGAAAACATATTATAAAAACACACCTTCTCAATTATTGATTATTGATGGCAAATTATATTTTACCGGGATTAACGGGTATAGTTAAAAAGGCCACCGGACGATGCGTCGATTTATTTGACGTCCATTTCTGCAAACGGCACCATGTCCGGTGGCCCTAAGTATATGTATATTGTGTGATGTATATTTTGTTTTTTAGGTATGATATTTGCTTTTCCCTTCCCTCAATTTCTCCTTTTCTATCTTAAATTTGCCGCCCGCTTTTCACACGAGGATTTATTAGCTACCTCCTCGGTGTTTTTGGCCGAATCAAGATCGGTCTTTTTTCTAGCGCTACAGCGAGCTTAGCATCCGGCCGCCGATGGCCGTTCCACTTAACAGAATGGAAAAGCCGATAATCAGCATCGCCACCAGCGTCAGTACCATGGGGTTCAGATTCAACAGGGCCAAGATACCAAGTACGGCACCACCCAGGCCGATCAGCACTTGGGCACCCGCACTGGCGGAGACAGCTTCCCGGGCAACCGCCTTGGCCGTCTCATTCCCTTCTCCAGAAGAAACAGCCGCCCCCGGTTTTCCCCGCCGGGCCCCCCC